>CACZNP010000196.1 GCA_902782545.1 uncultured Bacteroidales bacterium | reverse complement strand
CGGGTATCCTTCGGCACCATGCTCACAATGGCGCTTGTCGCTTCGATGGCGACCTATTTCATGGGAGCCGTCCTCATGCCTCGCTACACGTGGCTCAAAATGATGGTGGTGATGCAAGTGGTGGATATAGCCATCTTTTCAGTCTTGATTATTTGTGGCCGCTGGATGAACGCTACATGGATTCATTATATCACCGACGTGAATCATGTGGATGGCATAGGATGGTTTTTTGCGGTTCTGGCCATTGTTCAGGCGGTGGCGTGCGCCGTGCTTGCCTATGTGTTTTTCAAGCGCAAAGATGTGATTACGCGCAGTGTTATTTAACCATTTAAAGATAGATGCGATGATTGCGATACTGATTTCAGTGATATTGTGCTTGTGTGTAGGTTTCACTATTAATCTCGAGTAGCGATATGGATTTCAAGGAGAACAAGGCGATTTACCTGCAAATCGCAGATTACATTGGCGACAACATACTCTCCGGCAAACTGGCTGCCGAGGAACGTGTTCCCTCGGTGCGTGAAATGGCCGCTGAGATTGAGGTGAATCCCAACACGGTGGCACGCACTTACGAATTGCTTCAGCAGCAGGGTGTGATATATACCCGTCGGGGACTGGGTTACTTTGTCACCCCGCAAGCCCGCGAGGCCATCATGCAGGAGCGGCGTCACGCGCTGATGCAAGGCGAGTTGGATTATTTTCTCAATCGGTTGAGTGCCGTGGGCATCAAGCCCGATGAGTTGAAGCAACTCTACGAGAATTACGTCAAGGGCAGGTGCTGAAGCAACAACTTCCCTTCGTTAACCTACCAACTGTCAGAAAAGGCTTAATGGTTTTTGTTCTATGCGGCGGCGGGCTCTATCGAGCCGGTCGCCGTTCACATCAATGCCTATCGACCGGCAATTCAGGTCATAGGCCACCTTGCAAGTGGTGCCTGTGCCGCAATAGGGGTCGAGCACGATGCCTCCGCGCGGACAGGTCACGGCAATGGGCAGACGGTAGAGGCGCTCAGGTGCCACGCGATATCGCTCGATGTCGCTTTTCTCGGGTGCAATGTCCCACACATCGGCAGGCATGATTTCCACACTGTGGCTCACGATTCCGTAGTCTCTTCTCCAGGCCTCCTCATCGCAGTAGAAATCGGTGGATTTGACAAAATGGAACAAAAACTCATGCACATTGCGCAGATGGTCAATGGCGCTGTCGAAGGTGCCAGTTGGCTTGTTCCACACCACATCGTTTCTCAGAATCCATCCCTGAAGGTCAATCATCTGGATGGCCAGCCTCCAGGGCAATGCCTGCAAAGCACGTCGTTCGTAGGCGTCGGCCATGTTGAGCCACAGCGATCCACCGGGCTTGAGCACACGTTTGGCCTCGGCCATGACCATGAGTAACTGTTCCACAAAATCGTTGATGCTTCGTGCGCGTATGCTCTCGGTGTTGTAATTGCGAAGATTCCAGTAAGGGGGTGTTGTGACAATGCAGTCGATGCTCTCGTCCTCGATGGTGCGCATGACCTTGAGCGCATCGCCTTGGATGTAGTGGGGCAGGGGATTGTCGCCCAGCGACTTGATCAGCGTGCGTTCACATGCCGGCAGTTCCACGGCTTTGATAGCCTCGGGTTTGACGGTGGTTGTTGCTTGGGTTGTGTGTTTTGACGTTTGCGTCTTGTGCTGGTTGTCGGGGAGTTCGCCCCCCATTTGTTGCAGCAATAACTGGCTGGCTCGGTCGGCCATTGGGTCATTTGCTATGTCGGTCCAAGCCGCTTCGGCAAGCCACAACGCAACCAGTTCGTCGGGGTTGACCTTGAATTTTTTGGCAAGTTTTACCACCTGTGCCCGTTTGGGTCTTCTTTCTCCATGCTCAAATCGGCAGTACATGGGGATGTCCACCCCGATGGCTTTGGCCAGTTCACGTTGCATGATTCCCTGCTGCTTGCGCAGGTTGCGGATGTGTTCCGAGAATAACATAATCACCTCCTTTTGTTAGTTTCTGACAAATATAGTGATTATTTTTGGAACCTCGGCAATGAACGAGGTATTATTTTTTGTCAGTTTGTCGAGGCCTCTTCTTTGTGGTGATGGTGGTGATGCTTGTGCGAATGGCGGTGTCTGCCCAGAAAATAGTTGCGGAACAGGGGCATGAACCACCAGCGGACAATCAACAAGGCAGCCAGCGCGCCAACGGTGTCGGCAATCCAGTCCCAGAACTCGTATCCTCGGCCGTTGCGCATGACCAGTTGCGCGATTTCCAGCAACAGTCCCAGCAGGCTCGCGCTCACCGTCAAGGCCAACTCCACATTGATTTTGGCGTGGTGGGGCAGGATGTGCTTGGCATAGTCCAAGATGAAAACGCCGGCCACCGCCATGTACATGATTACGTGTGCCAATTTGTCGGCACCCGGGAACAAGGGTATGTCCTTGGTGTGAAACGGATCACTGGATAAGGACAGATAGGTTACAAGAATTATGATGATGGCCGAGGGAATGCCCACTGGCAATGATTTCAAAAACTGTTTCATGATATTCGTTTTGTTTTGTCTTGTTGAAAAAGACAGGCAAAATTAGTGAAAAAAAGCGATTTTTTCCATATATTTGTACTTTATTTCAATCAGTAGTGAATAATCATGGCCAAATGGCGCGAACACATGACAATGACGCGGCGTGAGCGTGTGGGCACATTGGTGTTGCTGGCGCTCATGGCGCTGTTACTGTTGTTGCAATGGTTGTGCCGGTTGATTCCATGAGAAAAAAGAGGAGAAAGATGCGATGAGTGAACGAGCGGTCTTTGCAACCCGAATTGGAGCCATTGCTGCGACGGTGGGCTCGGCAGTGGGCCTGGGCAACATTTGGCGGTTCCCTTACGAAGCCGGTCAGCATGGAGGCGGAGCATTCTTGCTGATTTATCTGGCATGTGTGCTGGTGATGGGCATTCCCGTGATTGTGGCTGAGTTTGTCATTGGCCGTGCATCCCGCAAGAATGTTTGCGGTGCTTTGCGTGCGCTCTCTCCGTGGCGAGGCTTGCACTTTTTTGGATATCTGTGTGTCCTTGCATCGCTAATGATAATGAGTTTTTACAGCGTGGTGTGTGGCTGGATATTGGAATACATCATGCAGGCGGTGCGAGGTGGCATGACCGGCCACACCTCACAACAGAATGCCGAAATGTTTGCTCAATTTGTGCAAAATCCATGGCGCAGTGTGATGTGGACAATATTGTTCTTGCTCCTCAATTATCTGATACTTCGTCGTGGGCTCAAACGGGGAATAGAGCGCTTGAGCAATGTCTTGATGCCATTGTTGGCTGTGCTTTTGTTGGCATTCTGCCTGAATTCACTCTTCATGCCACAGGTGTGGCAAGGATTGTCTTTTTTGTTCACCCCCGATTTCTCACAAATCAGCCCCCGCATGGTTGTGGGAGCCATGGGACAAGCATTTTTCTCATTGTCGGTGGGGTTGTCGTGCCTGCTCACCTATGCCTCCTACTTCAAGGAGAATGATTCTCTCCTGCGCAATGCCACGATGGTTGCTGTCTTCGACACACTGGTGGCCATTCTGGCGGGTGTGATGATTTTTCCCGCAGTGTTTTCCTATGGAGTGGCCCCCGAGGCAGGCCCAAAACTCATTTTTGAGGTGTTGCCCAGCATTTTCCAGCAGATGCCCGTTGGTGGGTTGTGGGCGGTGATGTTTTTCGCATTGCTTTTTGTGGCCGCCATCACCAGCACCATCTCCGTCAGCGAGGCGTCGATCGCATTCTTTTGTGAAGAGTGGGGCATGAGCCGCAACAGAGCCTCTTTGCTCAACACGGTCGTTTCAATGATCTTTGGGTCGCTTTGTGCGCTGTCATTTGGTGTGATGAGTGGCTTCACCATTGCGGGTAAGACACTTTTCGAGTTGTTTGATTATGTGGCATCAAATGTCTTCCTACCCGTGGGAGGTATGTTTTTCTGCATCTTTGTGGGCTGGTTGCTTGACCGCAAGTTGGTGAAAGACCAACTCACCAACCATGGCACTTTGTCACCCCGAATGCTCAAGCCTCTCATTTTTTGCGTGCGCTACGTAGCCCCCGCCGCTATCCTTGCCGTCTTTCTATATGGCATCCTTTGAGTTGAGGTGAGTTGAGGGTATCCTCGTTGTTTTTCGTGCGAAAATGTTTGGCGGTATGTCAAATTGTTGGTAATTTTGCCAAAGATTTTTCAATTTGACAGATTTTTTGGCTGAAATATGAAAGAACGTGCAACCTTTGCCCGCATGGGTGCCATTGCTGCAACGGTTGGCTCGGCAGTGGGTCTGGGCAACATTTGGCGCTTCCCCTACGAAGCCGGTCAGAACGGTGGCGGGGCATTTATTCTTGTTTATATCCTGTGTGTGGCCTTGCTTGGCATCCCGGTGATGTTGAGTGAGTTTGTGATAGGTCGGTCCACGCACAAAAACATGAAAGGCGCTTTGCTCCAGTTGTCACCCGGTAGCCGAGTGTACCTGTTCACCTATGTGTGCATTTTGGGTGCGGTGGTGACGCTGGGATTCTACAGCGTGGTGTGTGGCTGGGTGCTTGAGTACTTGTTACGCGCCTGTGTTGGTGGTATGAGCGGTCACACCCCACAAGAGTACAGTGCTATTTTTGGCGGCTTTGTGTCGAGCCCATGGCGTTGCGTGTTGTGGACGTTGTTGTTTTTGGGTGTGAACTTTTGGGTGTTGCGCCACGGCATCAAGCGTGGCATTGAGCGCACCTCGGGCATCATGATGCCGCTGTTGTTCCTGTTGTTGTTGGTGTTTTGCGTGAATTCCTTATTGCTGCCTGGTTCCATGAAAGGCGTTGAGTTCCTATTTTCTCCCGATTTCTCCCAACTCACCTGGAAAGGCGTTGTCGATGCGATGGGACAAGCGTTCATGTCGCTCACGCTGGGCATTTCGGGCTTGGTGACCTATTCGTCCTATTTTCATGACGATGCACCGTTGGCACGCGATGCCTGCGTCATAGCCACCCTCGACACGCTTGTTGCCGTGCTTGCCGGTGTGATGATTTTTCCTGCGGTGTTTTCATTTGGCATGGAGCCCGCCGCTGGTCCAAAGTTGATTTTTGAGATTCTTCCCAGCATTTTCCAGCAGATGCCAGGTGGCTATGTTTGGGCAGTATTGTTTTTCGTGCTGTTGTTGTTTGCCTCGCTCACGAGTACCATTTCGTTGAGTGAAATCCCCATCACATTCCTGGTCGAAGAGCGCAACATGAGCCGTGGTCGCGCCATTGGCTGGACCGCCTTTGCCGCATTGCTGATTGCCATCCCCAGTGCGTTGTCGTTCAACGTGTTGAGCGATGTGACGTTGTGGGACATGAACTTGTTTGATTTGTTCAACTATGCAGCCAGCAATGTGTTTATGCTGTTGGGTGGCCTGTTCACCGCAGTCTATGTGGGTTGGTTCCTGGATCGCCGCATCATTGCTGAGCAACTCACCAACCGCGGCCGTTTGAACACCCATGTGCAGACCTATACCATCGTGTGTCTGCGCTATGTGGCTCCTGTGGCGGTGGTGCTCATCTTTTTGTATTGTGTGGGTTTAATATAACAAATCGGATTATTGAGTATGATAGGTAGCATCATTGGCGATGTCGTGGGCAGTATCTACGAGTTTCGCAACATCAAAACCAAAGACTTTCCGTTTTTTGACAACAACATGGAATACACCGATGATTTCAGAACGATAATTGTCGAGTTTGAGCAAATCTATGGTTTTGGCCGATTCGAGGGTGGAAACGCCCCCAAAATAGGTTTTTGTCAACAAATCAAGCGATTTTTTGGTTTTGCGCCAAAAAACTCGTAAATTCGCACAGTTATGCTAAGGAAGGCATGCGAGTGATGCACAAATTTGTACCTTACAGCCTGAACATTGCCGGTCGGCTGGTGACGATTCACCAT
>CACZNP010000195.1 GCA_902782545.1 uncultured Bacteroidales bacterium | reverse complement strand
TGGCTGCGTTCCGCTTTTTTTATCAAGGTTCGTGGTTTCACCATTTGCTTGTAGCCTGTATGACGGTACCACAGATAGCGCATGACATCGGTGGGCGAGGAGAGCAAAGTGCCCGCTTCATCATCACGGCCATTCTCCACCAGCGCATCTATCACCAGCATGCGCGTCTCTTTCATTTTGATGTCGGCAGTGGCAGACAGGGGAAAGTGTCGCAGCAGGATTTTCAGGCTGTCGGCCTGGGTGGCGTTCAAGGGAACGGGCGACCCCAGCAAATCGCCGTAGTGACGTTTCAAGTCGTCGTCGGTCCACAACCTCAGGGGGCGCAATTTGCTGCCTTGACCGGTAAAGACAAAATTTGCCGTCTTGAACGGCTCACCGCAGAATGGACATCCGTTGTAGCGTTCCAGCGGGAAAGTGCCTTCGGGGATGAGGTGACCGCACGGCAACCGCGTGCCGCGGAAACCGGCTTGCTCACCCCACAGGTTGGCAATCATCGTGATCAGGTGGTCGGCCCATGTTTCGCCGGTGGGCGTGTCCCAGCCTTTGACCAATGGCGCCCAATTCAGGTTGGTGCCCATCACTTCGTTCAGCGTGTCGAGGATTTCAACCAACAGGTTGGGCGAAACACCGTTGAGGGCATGCAGCAGGTTCTCGTTGGGGGCAAATCCGAGTTTCAGCAATTCGCTGGTGATGCCCAATACAGGTGCTGTGATGTGGGTGGAGGCAGTGTGTGTCAGTCCATCGGGCAAATAGATGGCGCTGGCCCGTAAAGCAACTTTCAGCAAGTCTTTTTCCATGGTGCAAAACAATAAAAAAGCAAGGTAATCGTGAAACTGAAATTGCGCCGAAGCGCACCAGAGTTTGAAGTAAGTCTCACTTGACCTTGCCACGACAAAGATACACAAATAATTGCCCAAAAACAAAGAAATGTGTGTTTTTTGCATAAAATGTTTGTGATTGATAGGGCAATTTGTTATTTTTACCCCAACTTTCAAAAACTGATACCAGTCATGGATATACGATTGCCGGCAAGAACCGATGGTGCCGAGCCTCTTGTGCTCAATGGCACACGTCAAATCACAATCATAGGTGCCAACGGCTCGGGCAAGAGCCGGTTTTGCAGCCAACTGGTGGCGTCATGTGGCGACAAGGCCTACCGTATCTCGGCCCTGCGGGCTTTGTTCCCCGCCCATTCTGCGAACACTCAACCGTTGCCAGGTTCCATCGATGATATATTCAACCGCATCAATGAGAGTGTTCCGCAGGTGAAAAACTTGGCGCAGACCGAGTTTGACAAACTCACCTACATCATGCTCACCGACGAGTTTCGCGACCTGATGAACTACAAGGCGCATTTGCTCATGGGCGAGACCGGTTTCCCGTTCCCCAAGACACGCCTCGATGCTACCGTGAAAATGTGGCAAGAGGTGTTTCCCAAGAACAAGGTGCTGCGAGAGAACGGCAAGTTGATGTTTGCCACCGAGGGTCACAGCGACAAATATTCGTCGTTAAAACTGAGTGATGGCGAGAAGGCGGTGCTTTACTACATCGGTGCCGTGCTCTATGCCATGCCCGACGCCGTGATTCTGGTCGATGACCCCGAAACGTTTATCCATCGCAGCATCATGCAGACACTGTGGAATGTGATTGAGGAGATGCGTCCCGATTGCACCTTCATTTACAACACCCATGATGTGGACTTTGCTTCGTCACGTGTCGACAACCAGTGTGTGTGGGTCAAGAATTTCGACCCCGAGCGGGTGACATGGGACTATGAGGTGATGTCGACCAGTCAGCATTTTGACGAAGCCATTTACTACGAGTTGTTGGGAAGTCGCAAACCGGTGCTCTTCATCGAGGGCGACGACACCCACTCCATCGATTCCAAACTCTATCCCCTCATCTTCCCCGAGTACACTGTCAAGCCGCTGGGCAGTTGCAACAAGGTGATAGAGACGGTGCGTTCTTTTGGCGACTTGCGAGCCTTTCACCAACTCGACAGTTGGGGCATTGTCGACCGGGACCGCCGCGATGACGAAGAGGTAGAGTACTTGCGCAAGAAAAAAATCCTTGTGCCCGATGTGGCCGAGATTGAGAACCTGTTGCTCATCGAGGGTGTGGTGCGGGCCATGGCCCGTTATCGCCGTCGCAAGGAAAACGAGGTGTTCCTCAAGGTGAAGAGCACCATCATGCACATGTTCATGCGCGAAATCAAAACACAGGCTCTCCAGCACACCCGCCACCGTGTGAAGCACGACGTGGAGATGCGCATCGACATGAAGTTCCGTAATATCGGGGCACTGGAAGAGCACATGGTCGACTTGGTGAACGAAATCAACCCCCGCGGATATTATGAAGACCTGTGCCGACAGTTCCACCGCTATGTGGAAACGGGGGATTATCGCGCCGTGCTGCGGGTGTTCAACCAAAAAACCATGCTGAGCGACTGCAATGTGGCTGGGCTGTGCGGCTACGGTCGCAAGGACGACTATTTGAAGGGCATTCTCACCGTGCTCAAAGGCTCCAGCCGCGAGGCTCAAGCCATCCGCCAAGCCATCAAGGCCAGTTTCAGCATTCCCGAGCCCGCCGACGATAAAACAGAAACGGACAACTGAAAACTCAGTTGCCCGTTTCCGAGATCATTCATTATCACGAATTCATTGTTCGTTGATGATGCGGCATGCACCCATGTACCGGCGGCTGTAGTAACTCTCGTTGCTCTTGCTCTCGGTGATGCCGGTGTGCACGGCGGCATGAATGAATTTGAATGTGTTTTCCTCTTGGTTTACCTCGGTGACAATGCCCACATGGCCAATGCGGCGGTTCACGGCACGTCCATTGAAGAACACCAAATCGCCCGGTTGCAGGTCTTTGCGTGCCACACGGCGGCCGTCGTTGATTTGTCCGCCCGAAGTGCGGTTCAAGTTGATGCCGAAGCGCTTGAACACATAACTGGTGAAGCCTGAGCAGTCAAAAGCCCTCGGCGACATGGCACCATGGCGATAACGCACACCCTTGAACTTGAATGCATAGTCAAGCAATTCCTGCACGTCGATCGACGTTTTGGGTTGATTGAGTGCAGATTGCTCCAATTGCTCAAGCACCGACCCGTGCTTGCGGGCCACCAGTTCCTGTGCGTTAATATTTAATGTGGGGATAAAATTGGCTAAAATGAATAAAATGAGCGATAAAAAAATATTTTCTTGTTTTAAAATCATACAGTTTGAAATTTTTGTTGGTGCAAAGGTACTTCAAATCGGCTCAGCGGCCAAACTGCCGCAACACTTGTAAACATTTACGGTTGCAAACTGTTCCACACTTTTGTTTCACGCAATCGCCCACCCACAAAACGCTTGGCGACCGTTCGGTTTATTAAATTTTTAAAAATCAAATTCGCAAAAGTAACACTTTTTAAGATTTTATTGCATCCTGAGACACTTTTTTTAGTGGAGCCAAGTGACCTATGACCTCTTCATAATACGCACGTACCTATATTTTAATTAGAAATGACACAATCCTACCGATTGCCGTAGGCGCACGTCGGCACTAAGGGTGAATGATTGCTCTGATTGACCGTGTTTTTGAAAAAAGTGAGGTTTTGTGAGTTATTTTTTAGAACGCTTTTTGTCGAGCGTATTTATCTTTGCACCGGTAATTTTGATTACGAACACAAGAAAACCGTTTTTTCTATAACCTAAAACCAAAAAAACCAAGTAATGAAGAAATTTTTGACTTTTGTCCTTGTTGCATTCGCAGCATTGACAGTTTGGGGACAGACCGCCCCCACGGCCAACGCCAACGACCCCACCGAT
>CACZNP010000194.1 GCA_902782545.1 uncultured Bacteroidales bacterium | reverse complement strand
GCAAGGGATGCCGGGACGTTGATAAGTCGTTGGTTGGCACTCCCCCGGAATCTCAACGTGGTGTCGCGCTGAGCCATAACAAACGGACCATCCACCACCACATCCACCCACTGCAAGATGGCGGCCAAGGGGGGCTGAGCCATGATTTGCTCCCATGTGTAGCCCGTGTATAGCCACACATTAAGCCCCAGTTCTTCCTTGACGCGGCACAGCAATTCCCTCACCGCGTGTGGCTGAGCCATGGGATCACCGCCGCTCAGGGTGAGAGGTGCTTCGTTGTAGGCAATGACTGCCATCAACTCATCGACACTCATCTCACGCCCACCGCATGGGTCCCATGATTGTGGGTTGTGGCAGCCGGGGCAATGGTGAGGGCAACCTGCCAGATAGACCGAGGTTCGCAACCCCGGCCCATCGACACTGGTCCCCTCAACAATTCGCAGCACCCGCATGGGAATGAATCATTTGTGCACCACGCGGTCGTTGAGTTCTGCCAATTTGCCACTGTTCCACCGTTCGGTGGTCCCCACCAGATAGCCTGTGATGCGTTGCAGACGGTCAATGTGATGGCTGCCGCATTTGGGACACTCTTTCAAGCCATCGGTGGCATCCTCGTAGCCACAATCCATGCAGCGGTTGCGGTTGTGATTCACCGAGCAATAACCCATGTTGTAACGGTCCATGAGGTCAACCACGGCACTGATGGCTTCGGGGTTGTGGGTGGCATCGCCGTCAATCTCCACATAGAAGATGTGACCTCCGCGCGTCAAGTCGTGGTAGGGCGCCTCCACCTCGGCCTTGTGCTTGGGGCTGCAGTGGTAGTAGACGGGGACATGGTTAGAGTTGGTGTAGTATTTCTTATCGGTGACACCGGGAATCTCTCCAAAGTCCTTACGGTCGCGCTTGGTGAACTTGCCGCTCAGACCCTCGGCGGGAGTTGCAAGCACACTGAAGTTGTGCTGATAGTGCTCACTGAATTCCACCACACGGTCACGCATGTAGGTGACAATGCGCAATCCCAGTTGCTGTGCCTCTTCGCTTTCGCCATGATGCTTACCCACAAGGGCAATGAGGCACTCGGCCAGCCCAATGAATCCGATGCCCAAGGTACCTTGATTGATGACGCTCTCGATGGTGTCGTTGGGGCCGAGTTTTTCCGAGCCATTCCACAGTTGTGACATGAGCAACGGGAACTGTTTGGCCAGTGCCGTGCGCTGGAACTCAAACCGCTCCACCAGTTGACGGGCAGTGATGGTTAGCATCTCATCGAGGCGGGCAAAAAACTTGTCGATGCGTTCCTGCTTGTTCGCAATGTCCATGCACTCGATGGCAAGGCGCACAATGTTGATGGTGGAGAACGAGATATTTCCCCGGCCTATCGATGTCTTGGGACCAAAACGGTTCTCAAACACGCGGGTGCGGCACCCCATGGTGGCCACCTCGTTGAGATAGCGCTTGGGGTCGTCGGGACGCCACAACTCATGATAGTTGTAGGTGGCATCAAGGTTCACAAAATTGGGGAAGAAACGACGGGCAGTCACTTTGCAGGCAAACTGGTACAAATCGTAGTTGCGGTCCTCGGGCAGATAACTCACGCCACGTTTCTTTTTCCAAATTTGGATGGGGAAAATGGCCGTTGCCCCATTGCCCACACCCTCATAGGTGCAGGTGAGCAACTCACGGATGATGCACCGCCCTTCGGCGCTGGTGTCGGTTCCATAGTTGATTGAGGAAAACACCACTTGATTCCCGCCGCGCGAGTGGATGGTGTTCATGTTGTGGATGAATGCCTCCATGGCCTGGTGCACACGGCTGGTGGTGCGGTTGATGGCGTGTTGCAACAGTCGCTCGCGGCCTTGCAAGAAGTCGAGCGGCCTAGTGATGTAGTCGTCAAGTTCACGGTCGTACATGTCGCTCAAGTCTTGATTGGTGACACTCTCCAACACCTTGAGTTCCTCAATAAACGTGCGCCGCACAAAGGGAGCGAGATAGAAATCAAACGCCGGGATGGCCTGCCCACCGTGCATCTCGTTCTGCGCTGTTTCCATGCTGATGCAGGCAATGACACTTGCCGTCTCAATGCGCTTGGCAGGGCGTGACTCGCCGTGTCCGGCCACAAATCCGTGCTCAAGGATACGGTCCAGTGGATGCTGCACACAAGTGAGGCTCTTTGTGGGATAATAGTCCTTGTCGTGGATGTGCAGGTAGTTGCCGCGCACGGCTTCACGCACGGGCTCGCTCAGGATATAGTCATCGACGAAAGGCTTGGTGGTCTCACTGGCAAACTTCATCATCATTCCCGCCGGGGTGTCGGCGTTCATGTTTGCGTTCTCACGCGTGATGTCGTTGTTCTTGGCATTGATGATTTCCAAGAAAATGTCGCGAGTCTTGGCCTTACGTGCCACACTGCGCTGGTGACGGTAGTTGATGTAGCATCGTGCCACTTCCTTGCGGGGGCTTTTCATCAACTCCAGTTCCACCAAATCCTGTATGTCCTCAACGCTCATCTGGCTTCGGCCACGGTTACCGATGCGGTCGGCGATGCGCTGGATCAGGCTCTCGTCTTCACCCGCCTCGGTCTGGAACATTGCCTTGCGAATGGCCGCTTTGATTTTCTCTTCGTTGTATCCCACGATGCGCCCATCGCGCTTGACGACTGTTTGTATCATGATGTAGATGGTTTTATGTGTTTATTGACGGTTTTTTTGGTAATGAGCAGCCCATCGATGTGGGCTGCCAATTGTGGATGCAAAGTTATAAAAGCATCAAAGATTCAACCAAACATTTTCTCAAAAAGTTATCAACAAGTTGACTTTTTTGGAAAACTTTTTATCAATGCAAAAAATACATTTATTTAATTATAAGCCATTTAAATATTTTTTTGGAAAACTTTTCCAGAAAATTAAATACTTCTGGCATCACAAACGAGCGCAAAAAAAATGCCAACTGGCAAGAAAAAACAAATTAAACATTGTTGTTTATCGATTATTTTTGTAATTTTGTGGCTGAGTAGAAACCGTGTCAGGTGCCAAAACGGGGTGACACACTGTCTTTCCGTGATTGGCTTAAAAGGGAATCGGGTGAGAATCCCGAGCAGTACCCGCTGCTGTGAGTCCCCGCAACATCGTTTCGCACAAAAAAGCCACTGGTCGTAATCCAAGCAATCCGTTTGCCGACTACATCAACAAGACCGGGAAGGCGCGAAAACGACAGGGGGGCAAGCCAGAAGACCTGCCAAGACACCGAGCCTAACTGAAGAAATGGTTCACGTGGCATTTGAACCAAGGGCTTTTTTGAAAAAAGATGTAGTCGGCACCACCCCTGCAATCGTTTTATCATTGAGCGGAGTCGTTGCCAGCGTATTCTTGAACAAGGATTGCCCCTTGACACACAACGCACGTGAGCATTTAAAGATATTGAGAACCGAATTATTTGTTTCATTTTAAATGCTTCAAACGACATGAAAAAATTTTTACTTAGCGCAGTGGCTCTGATGGCGGCAACCGCCGTTTGGGCACAAAGTGGTGAAATCGTGCTCGACTTGAGCAACCCTACCACAACCATTAACTATGTGGACGACGGAAGTGGAAAAGCCCAGGTGTGGGACGGCTGTTACTCAGGTGGAGATGATGTGATTGACTATGGCATTTTCTCGTTTAGCCATCATGGTGAGAGCAATTACTGGTATGGTTTCTGCCCCAGCATCAGCACCGATGTGACGAACTACAATGAGGCCGGCGAGGCGTTCTACACGCACGCATGGAATGCCATCGCTGGTGGCGGTGTTAGCGTCGATGACTCAGGACAATCCACTGTTGATCCCACGGCTCCGTTCTTGGTAGGTTACTGGGCAGAGTATAACTATTACATGGGAGACCCCGACACTCAGGTCATCTTCAACGATGGAAAAGCCTATGAGGCAAAGGGAATGTATGTGACCAACAATTGCTACCCCTACTACAGTTTCGAGAACGGCGACGGCTTTGCACGTGCCTTTAACCAAGAGGGCGACAGTTTCAAACTCATCGCCATCGGCCTCGATGAGGACTATGAAGAGACCGACAACGAGGTCTCCATTGAACTGGCCAGTTTCAACAATGGCCAACTGAGCGTCATCACCGACTGGCAGTGGATGGACTTGAGCGAACTGGGCGAAGTGTACGGCATTCTCTTCACCATGGATTCTCCCGACAAATCTTATGGTTTCATCAACACTGCTACCTACTTCTGCATGGACAAACTCACAGTGAAAGACCCCGATGCGGTGGAAACCGGTGTGAGCGAAGGCAAACTGAACAAGAGCATCGCTGGCGTGGAATATGTGAATCTGGCTGGCCAGCGCAGCAACCATGCATTTGACGGCATGAACATTGTGGTGACCCGTTACAACGACGGCACAACAAGCACCGCCAAGGTGATTCGCTGACAACCAGCGTCTGCCAAATGTATTAAACCTATATAGTAACAATCGAGAAAGGCTGCCTCGTCGGGATGACGCGGCAGCCTTTCGTTTTTAATGGCTTGCTAAGGCACGAGGGAATTACTCCTCGGCCTCCTCTTGGTCGTCGTTGAGCACGCCGGCCATTTCCAATTCGTTCTTGTTGCCCACGGTGATGGTGCGGAACTCGCGCAGACCGGTTCCGGCTGGGATGAGGTGACCGCAAATCACGTTCTCCTTCATTCCCTCCAGATAGTCCACCTTGCCATTGATGGCGGCCTCGTTGAGCACCTTGGTGGTCTCTTGGAACGATGCAGCACTGATGAAACTCGATGTCTGCAACGCGGCACGTGTGATACCTTGCAGGATTTGCTCACTGGTGGCGGGCACGGCATCGCGCACGGTCACCAACTTAAGGTCACGACGCTTGAGCGTGGAGTTGATGTCGCGCAACTTGCGGGCTGTGATAATCTGACCGGCTTGCACATCGGTGCTGTCGCCGGCATCGGTCACCACTTTCTTGCCCCAAATGCGGTCATTCTCCTCCATGAAGTCGCGCTTGTCGACCGTCTGCTGTTCCAGGAAACGAGTGTCGCCCGGATCGAGGATCACCACCTTGCGCATCATTTGACGCACGATGACCTCAAAGTGCTTGTCGTTGATTTTCACACCTTGCAGACGGTACACGTCCTGAACCTCGTTGACGATATAGTCCTGAACAGCCGTGGGGCCCTTGATGCGCAGGATGTCGGCCGGAGTGATGGCACCGTCGCTGAGCGGCGTACCAGCACGCACATAGTCGTTCTCCTGCACCAGGATTTGCTTGGCCAGAGGCACCAGATACTTCTTCTTCTCGCCGATGCGGCTGGTCACCTCAATCTCGCGGTTACCGCGCTTGACGCGGCCAAAGGTCACCTCACCGTCAATCTCGCTGACCACAGCGGGGTTCGACGGGTTGCGAGCCTCAAAGAGTTCGGTGACACGAGGCAGACCGCCCGTGATATCGCCGGCACCACCGCTCGACGTGCGAGGAATCTTCACAAAAGCCTCACCGGCCGAGAGTTGCTCGCCTTCTTTCATCATCAGGTGAGCGCCCACAGGCAGCGAATAGGTCTTGGCAAGTTCTCCGTTCTCGTCGTAGAGTTGTGCTTCGGGAATGCGGGTGTGATCTTTCGACTCAATGATGAAGATCTCGCTCTTGCCCGATGTCTCGTCAACCTCCTCACGATAGGTCACGCCTTCAATGAGGTTGTTGAACTTGAGCGTACCACCTATTTCACTCACGATAACCGCGTTGAAAGGATCCCAAACGCTGATCACGTCGCCCTTCTTCACGGTGTCGCCGCTCTTGAAATAGACTTTCGAGCCGTAAGAGATGTTGGCAGTGGTGAGCACCATCTTCGTGTTGGGATCGATGATTTGCATTTCACCCATGCGACCAATGACCACATCCACGCCGTCCTTGTCTTTGACCGTGCGCAATTCCTCAAACTCAATGCGTCCATCGTACTTCGAAGTGAGGTTGGAAACGGCTGCCAGGTTACTTGCCACACCACCCACGTGGAACGTGCGCAGGGTAAGTTGCGTTCCCGGCTCGCCAATGGACTGTGCGGCAATCACGCCCACAGCCTCGCCTTTCTGCACCATGCGGTGCGATGCCAGGTTGCGGCCGTAGCACTTGGCGCACACGCCATGCTTGGCCTCGCAAGTGAGCACCGAACGGATCTCCACCGACTCAATGGCCGAGTTGTTGATGCGGTCGGCAGCGGCATCGCTGATTTCCTCTCCAGCCTCGACAATCACTTCACCGGTTGTGGGATCCACCACATCATGAACCGAGACACGGCCCACAATGCGCTCGCCCAACGAAGCAACAACGTTGTCGTTCTTCTTCACCTCACGGCAAACGAGTCCACGCAGTGTTCCGCAGTCCTCTTCGGTGATGACCACATCGTGGGCCACATCCACCAGACGGCGGGTCAGGTAACCAGCGTCGGCAGTCTTCAGAGCGGTATCGGCAAGACCCTTGCGGGCGCCGTGCGTCGAAATGAAGTATTCCAACACCGACAGACCTTCCTTGAAGTTGGCGATAATGGGGTTCTCAATGATTTGATGACCACCTTCAACACCCGACTTCTGCGGCTTGGCCATCAGACCGCGCATACCCGAAAGTTGGCGAATCTGTGACTCCGATCCACGAGCACCCGAATGGAGCATCATGTAGACCGAGTTGAAACCTTGCTGGTCGGTCGAGATTTGTTCCATGAGCGTCTTGGTGAGTCGAGTGTTGACGTTGGTCCAGATATCGATGACCTGGTTGTAACGCTCGTTGTCACTGATGGCACCCAAGTTGTAGTTCATCATCACTTCTTCGACCTGGGCATCACCCTCGGCCACGATGGCAGCCTTCTCGGCAGGCACCAGCACATCGTCCAGATTGAACGACAAGCCGCCCTTGAATGCCATGTAATAACCCATGTTCTTCACATCATCGAGGAACTGAGCCGAACGCGGCACACCGCAATTGCGAATCACGCGGGTAATGATTTTGCGCAGCGAACCTTTGGTGATCAACTCGTTGACAAAACCAATCTCGGTAGGTACACTGTTGTTGAAAATGATGCGTCCAACCGATGTGTTCTCAATGAGTTTGGTCTCGCGGTTGCCATTATCGTCTACCACATCGGCCATCACGCTGATGATGGCGTGCATGGCTACCTTGCCCTCATTGTAGGCAATCATTGCCTCCTCGGGGCCATAGAACTTGAGTCCCTCGCCCTTGTCGCCCTTGCGCAACTTGGTGATGTAGTACAGACCGAGCACCATGTCCTGCGATGGCACAGTGATGGGCGCGCCGTTGGCAGGATTGAGAATATTGTGGGGCTCGAGCATGAGCATCTGCGCCTCGACAATTGCCTCGTTGCCCAGCGGCAAGTGAACTGCCATCTGGTCGCCGTCGAAGTCGGCATTGAATGCCGTACATGCCAGCGGGTGCAACTGGATGGCCTTGCCTTCGATGAGTTTGGGCTGGAAGGCCTGGATACCCAGGCGGTGCAGTGTCGGGGCACGGTTGAGCAGGACTGGGTGTCCCTTCATCACGTTCTCCAAAATATCCCACACCACAGGTTCCTTGCGGTCAACAATCTTCTTGGCGCTCTTCACCGTCTTGACGATGCCGCGCTCAATGAGTTTGCGAATCACAAACGGCTTGTAGAG
>CACZNP010000193.1 GCA_902782545.1 uncultured Bacteroidales bacterium | reverse complement strand
GGACAAGACTACTTTGTGGCCGAGGCAACGAGGAGAATCAATTTTGGCTCATCGGGCAACGTCGTCACCGCCATTGGCGATGTGAGTGCCAGCCGGCAAGTGGCCTCGGTGACCTACTACAACATGCTGGGCGTTCCCAGCCCACGGCCTTACCAGGGTGTGAATGTGGTGGTGACCCGCTACCAGAACGGAACAACCGAGACCAAGAAGGTGATCCGGTGAACAACCGCCACAGCGCGTGAAAAAACAAAATGCCAGACGTGTTCGTCTGGCATTTTTGTTGTTTTGATCCAGGGGGACGGTCGGCCGTCAATCGTCGGAGAGCAGGATGTTGATCAATACGGTCAAGTCAGCGATGTTTGTCTCGCCATCTTCGTTCACGTCGCTGCGCTCGTTGCTGTCACTTTCCAAGAGTAGGTTCACCAGTGCGGTGATGTCGGCAATGCTCACCTCACCGTCGCCGTTCACATCGCCTTTCGGGAAGGTCTGCTGCGGGTTGCGATAGAAGAACACGGCGTCCAGGTTCACATTCAAGCCAACGTTGCCCCCGCTGAGGATGGCAAAGACATTGCTGAGCACGTTATCGGCATTGGAGTAAACGGGGTTGGCGCGTTTTTGCAACTCGCTGAAGGGGATGTCGAAGTTGTACCACTGGCCATCGCGACGGAAGTCACCCAGCAGCGAGTAAATGGTGTTGCCGTCGACAAACACCCTCGTTCCCAGCGCGAACTTGGCATTGCCCACCTGAATGGCGTGAGGCACATGCTCCTCGTCGGTGCCGCGCATGGCAAAGTGCAGGTAATAACTGTCGTCGAGCATCGACATGTCCTTGCCCTGATGCTGCGAGGCAAATCCCATGCCCGACCAGGATGGATTCACCACGTTGAGCGAGGTGTATTCCTCTTCAAATCCAAACGAGTTCACACCCTCGCTCTGAGCGGGAGCATAGGTCTGGTCCCAAAGGTAGAGGAAGTTGTTCACATCGTCCACGCGATAGTCGGCCACCGTCAGGTCTTGGATTTGCCGGGCTTCCTCGGCACCCAGCGAGATGAGCACATAGTCGGCGTGAGCCGCCAGGTCAAAGGTTGGGTTGCCTTCCTCGTCAAGGGCCAGGCTGCCGTACTTGCCCAGTTCGGGGTCTCCCTCGTGCTGCTGCCCTTCATCGCTGTGACGCTTGTAGAAGAACACGTTGTCGAACTGCAGTTCGGTGCCACTCGCGCCGCCGCTCAGGAACTTCAGCACATTGCCCATGTAGGCCGTGGGACCGCCGTCGGCCTCGAACGGGGCGCCACTGAGGGCTTTCAGGTCGCTGAAGGGGATGTCGAAACTGTACCACTTGCCATCGCGCCGGTAATCGCCCAGAATGACGGGGCCCGAGGTGGTGTTGCCAATCACAAACTCCGAACTGCCCACGCCCACGGTGTGGCAGGCATGGCGCAACACATCGTCGCCCTTCATGGCAAAGTGCAGGTAATAACTGTCGTCGAGCATCGACAGGTCCTTGCCCTGATTCTGCGAGGCAAATCCAAGTCCCGACCACCCTACGTTGGTGACCACATAGTGGTTGTATCGCTCATCCAGGCCAAAGGAGTTCACGCCTTCGCTCGGGACACCGACGTAAGTGTCGTCCCACACCCAGAGGCAATTGTTCACCATGTCCACACTGTAGTCGGCGCGGATTCTGTCACCCATCTGGTCCATTACGCCCTGGCTGGCGCCAATCACCACATAGTCATAGCCGTCGGCAAAGTCAAAGGTGGAGTTGCCCTGCTCGTCGAGCGACAACTTGGCATACTCACCTATCACGGTGGTGTTGTCTTCGAGGGTGGGATCGGTGTCCACATTGGGGTTCTTGTAGAAGAACACGTTGTCGAACTGCAACTGTGCCCCTGCCACACCGCCACTGAGGACGACAAACGCATTGTCCTTGACGGCACCGATGTTGTTGTACAGAGTGGGGCTCAGGGTCTTGAGCACGCTCAACGGGATGTCGAACGAGCACCAGCGGCCATCGCGCTTGAAGTCGCCCAGCGCGGGATAGGCGTTCCCGTTGTTGTTGAATGCCGAAGCACCGATGGCAAACTTGGCGTTGCCCACCTCGATTCCGTGACCGGTGTGCATCAGCGCGTCGGTGCCGCGCATGGCAAAGTGCAGGATGTAGCCCTCCTCTTCGAGCATCGACAGGTCCTTGCCCGGTCCGGCACTGCCCGTCGAGGCATAGCCAAGGCCCGACCAGCCTTTCGACTGAACCACAAAACTGGCGTAGCCCTCGTCAAGGCCAAAGGAGTTCACCCCTTCGCTCGAGACACTGGCATAGGTGCCTTCCCAAATGTAGAGGAAGTTGTCCTGGTCGTCCACGCTGTAGTTGGCACGGATTTTGTCGCCCATCTGGTCGATCACGCCTTGGCTGGCGCCAATCACCACATAGTCCGTGGAATTCTCGAAGTCGAAGGTCGAGTGCCCGTCCTCGTCGAGCGACAGGCTGCCAAAGGCGCCCAGTTGCGTGGTGGTGTCCTCTTCCACCTCGGGCTCGTCGTCGCCTTCGCTGCCGTCGGGGCTGAAGTAGTTCTTCTGGTCGCTCTTTTGGTACACGCGCAAGTAGTCCACGCTCATCGATTGATCACCGTTGTTCAGGGCGGTGATGCCGTTGACGTCGAAGATGCCGGGGATGCTGCCACCCACGGCCATGTTCAGCAGCACAAAGAACCGCTTGTGGAAGTAGTTGCCCGGAGAGTTCTGCTGCGTCTTTTCGTCGATGTTCATCACAAAGTAGGGGTCGGCGGCATCGTCCAGATACATGGCAATCTTTTGCTCGTCCCACTCCAGGGTGAACACATGATACTGCCCGTCCTGGATGCTGTAGTCGGCCGTGGTGTTGCTCGAGTACATCGGGTGACCACCGTCCACGTAGGGGCCCCAGTGCAGCGCGCTGATGAAGAAGCGCTCCTGCGTGCCGGCGGCTATGCCTTGCGCGCCACCGGCCTCCAGCACATCCATCTCGCCGCAGTAGGGCCAACTGGTGCCCGAGTCCATGTCGTTGCCCATCAGCCAGAAGGCGGGCCACAGCCCGTTGGCGGTCTTGGGCAATTTGATGCTTGCTTGCAGGATGCCGTGCTCAAAGGCCATCTTGCCCATCGTGTTGATGCGGCCCGAGGTGAACGACCGGCCCTCGTAGTTCTGTTTGCGGGCCGTGATCACCAGGTTGCCATCGGCCACGCGCACATTGTCGGCAAGGTAGTACTGCAACTCGTTGTTGCCCCCACCGTTGCCGTTCAGTTCCACGTTCCACACACGGGTGTCGAGCGCGGTGCCGTTGAACTCATCGGCAAACACCAACTCGTAGCCCGTGAGCGAAGGCACACCCCACGACACCAGACCTGTGCAGCACAGCATGGCGCCCAGCAACAGGTTCTTGATTGATAAGTGTGATTCTCTCATGTTAGGTTTTTCTTTTTATTAAGGTTATACAAATAGTTTATTCATTGATTTATTTGCAAAAATACAATAATTTCCGCATGATGAAAGAAAATCCGCACTTTTGTTTTCATTTCCCCACCCCATTCCATTGCCCAACTCTCAATTCCCCCTCCGCCCTTTGCTCCCACTCCCCCGGCCTTTGGCCACCCCCTCTCGGGCAGAGGGGGAACACTCCCCCTGGGAGAGAAATAGGCTGCGGCTCGGAAAAACCCAAAACAAGTTTTGGTTTTTCTCTCGCCTTGCACTATTTTTGCAAAAAAACAGTAACAAAAATGAAGATAAAGAATTTGGTATTCGATTTGGGAGGGGTGGTGTTTCACATCGACCGGGAGCACGCTGTCCAATGCTTCAAGGAAGTGGGGGTGGAACAGGCCGACGTGTTTCTTGACCCGTTTGAGCAAAAAGGGATTTTCGGCGACTTGGAGGCCGGGCGCATCACCGACGAGGAGTTCCGGGTGGCCCTGAGCCGGATGTGCGGCCACGAACTGTCGTGGGAGGACTGCCGGCACGGGTGGAAAGGCTATTTCACAGGTATCCCCGACGGCAACCTCGACATGCTCGAGCGCCTGCGCCGCGAGGGCTACCGGATGGTGTTGCTGAGCAATACCAACCCCTACATGATGTCGTGGGCGCGCAGCACCGACTTTGATGGCCATGGAAATCCCCTGGACCACTACTTCGACGCTCTCTACTTGAGTTACGAATGCCGCGTGATGAAGCCCCACCGCCGCATCTTCGAGATGATGCTCCACGGCGAGGGCATCGACCCCGATGAGACCATCTTCATCGACGACAGCCGGCACAACACCGAGGCGGCCCAACGCCTGGGCATCCACACCTACTGCCCGGCCAGCGCCGACGAATGGCAGCATCACATTCACTCACTGATAAATAAACTGGAACAACCATGAGAAGAACCGTTTTAGCATTGATTGCCGGCATCGCCCTGACAACGCCGGCGCTTGCCCAGCAGGAATTGCATGGCGGAGCCACGGGAGCACCGCAAATCAACAAAGACCGAACCGTGACTTTCAAGATCGAGGCACCCAAGGCCACCGAGGTGACACTGCGACTGGACGGCCAGCCCGACACGCCCATGAAACGCGGCAACAACGGACTGTGGACGCTCACAACGTCCCCGCTGAAACCCGACCTGTACCGATACAACTTTGTGGTGGATGGCGTGAAAACCCTCGACAACGACAATGTGTACACCATGCGCGATGTGGCCACCGTGATGAGCATGTTCATCGTTGACGACGACAAGGCTACGTGCCCGTTTGCAGTGCACGACGTGCCGCATGGAACGGTGGCGCAAGTGTGGTACGACTCCCCCACCCTCAAGATGAAACGGCGCATGACCATCTACACGCCACCGGGCTATGAGGAGTCGCGCCAGCGATTGCCGGTGCTCTACCTGCTGCATGGATCGGGTGGCGACGAAACCGCATGGCTCGAACAGGGACGCACGGCACAAGTGCTCGACAACCTGATTGCGGCGGGCAAGGCCGAGCCCATGATTGTGGTCATGCCCAACGGCAACATCGACGAGCAGGCAGCACCGGGCAGCACGGCGGCTGGCCTGATCACCCCCACATTCAACCACAAGCAATGGATGGACGGTGGATTTGAATTGTCGTTCAAAGATATCGTGACCTGGGTGGAGAACAACTACCGCGTGGCGGCCAGCAAGCGCAAGCGCGCCATCGCCGGACTGTCGATGGGCGGGTATCATGCGCTCTACATCAGCGCAAACAATCCCACCGACTACGGCTACGTGGGACTGTTCTCGGCAGCCATCACCCCACGCAAGGAGGTGAAAAGCACAATCTATGAGAACCTGGAAGAGAAAATCCGGGAGCAGTTCGACCAGCGCCCACGGCTCTACTGGATTGGCATCGGCAAGGACGACTTCCTCTACGAGGACAACAAGAAATTCCGCAGCATGCTCGACAGCAACCGCTTGGGCAACAAATACAAATACCACGAGTCGACGGGCGGGCATGAGTGGCGCAACTGGCGCGACTACCTGGTGGAGTTCGCCTCCATCATCTTCAAATAACCCACACTCTCCCTCTAACTCAGAGGGAGAACTCCTCCTCTGCCCGAGAGGAGGTGCCGCCTGCGGCGGAGGAGAGGGAGCAACCAGTGTGTGAGTGGTGGCAATGCCTGACAGTTGACAGACTCCCTCGGCCCTATGGGCCACTCCCTCTAACTCAGAGGGAGAATCCCTCCTCTGCCCCAAAAAAGGAGCAGGAGCAAAAAGGCTCCCCCGCCCTGTTGCGAGGAAGCCTTTTTTGTGTGTTCGGGGCAGTCG
>CACZNP010000192.1 GCA_902782545.1 uncultured Bacteroidales bacterium | reverse complement strand
CCATGCCAGGTACACCCTGCGTGTTCCTCAAGCACTGGAAAGCCTACAAAGAAGAAATCAAGGCGATGATCGACGCACGCAAAATAGTGGGCATTCACAATATGAGTACCTCACAGACCTACCGCACCAACAAGGACTACTATGCCATCATCACCACGGGTGAGAACAACAAAAAACTGCTTGCCGTCATGGGCAAGACCGCCAGTGTGCCAGCCAGCAGCACTCAGTGGAAACAGGTGCTCGACGGCTACCACTACCGCTACTACATGTCGCCCAACTGCGAAACGGCATGGGTCGACCGTAGCAATTGTTACTTCCAAGATCCCTTCACGGTGACCATGACAGCCGTTTCGACCAACAGCAGCGCTCAGTTGGTCTATACCACCGATGGTTCCACGCCCACCGCCAGCAGCACAAAGGCAGCAACGGGCAGCACCCTCACCATCAGCAACACCACCACGCTCAAGGTGGGATTGCTCATTGGCAGCACCGTGAGCGGCATCATCACCCGCACTTACACCTATCAAGAGCCCGTGGTGACTGAGGACGATATGTTCATCCTGGGCAACATCAATGCCACTGGCTGGGCTCCGAACAATGGTTTCAAGATGACTACCGAAGACTTTGAGACCTATACGGCAACCATCAGTTTCTCCTTCGGCTATCAAGGCAACTCTTGGTTCAGTTTCAGCAAGGAACTGGGCAACACCAGTTCCGACTGGGGAAGCATCAACGCCGTTCGCTTGTGCGCCACCAAGAATGACTACCTCATCAACGAGACCAACTTTGGCAAGGAAATCCAGTGCGGCGATTGGGGAGAGAATGTGAACAATGCCTTCATGATCAAGAACGGCACTTACAAAATCACCTTGCTCAAAACCCCACGCAAAATCATCGTCGAGAAAGTTGATTTGCCGTATATCGTTGGCGATGTGAATGGTGATGGAGAGGTGGGCGTTGCCGACATCACCTTGCTGGTGGACTTGGTGATGAGCCAATCCAGCAACGAGCGCAGTGATGTGAATGGAGACGGAGAAACCGGTGTGGCCGACATTACCGCACTTGTCAACATTTTGCTCGCACAATAACCACCTCATTGATCATGAAAAAAACTTTTCTGCTGGTTATTGCTTTGTGGATGGCCGTCAGCGCTCAAGCCGCGTTGAAGGGCGATGTGAACGGCGATGGCGAGGTGAGCATTGCCGATGTGACCACACTTGTGAACCTCGTCCTGAACCAATCGAGTAATGGGAACAGCGATGTGAATGGGGATGGAGAAACCGGCGTGGCCGACGTCACCATGCTGGTGAGCATTCTCATGAACCAAGGCGGCGAAGTCGCGGGCCGCGTAGTGGGTGGCGACATCTCGCTGCTGCCCACCTACGAAGAGCATCAAGCGGCGCAATTGCGCGCTTGGAGCGGATCGCCAACTGGGTACTACGATGTCGATGGCAACCGTATCGATGATGTTATCACCTTTGTGAAACAACAAGGATGGACAGCCGCACGTGTGCGCCTGTTTGTGGATCCATCAAAGGCCTCGGCCGAGCATGTGGGGCAAGGTGTGCGCCAATCGCTGGAATACATCACGCCACTTTGCGCACGCATCAAGGCGGCCGGGCTGCGGCTCATGCTTGACTTCCACTACAGCGACTCATGGGCCGATCCCGTGCAACAGTACACGCCGGCAGCATGGGTGGGACTGAACGATTACCAACTGACGAACAAAATCTACGAGTATACCAAACAGTGTCTCGAGACTCTCAAGGCCGCCAATGCGACACCCGATTACATTCAAACGGGTAATGAGATTTCTTACGGCATGTTGTGGGGGCCCAAAGGTGGCACACTCATGAAGTGTTATAGTGGTGACGATACCAACTGGCCACGCTTCATCAGTCTGCTCAAGAGCGCCGGCAAGGCTTGCCGTGAAGTGTGCCCAAATGCAAAAATCATCCTCCACAACGAGCGAGTGGCAAAACCTGAGTTACTTTACAACTTCTACACAAAACTGTCGGGTGTGGACTACGACATCATTGGATTGAGTTATTATCCTTACTACCACGGCCTGCTGCCTAACCTCAACAACGTGCTCACCCAACTGGAAAGCGTCTACAAGGGCAAGCGCATCATGATTGTGGAAACCGGCTATGCCCACCGCTATGGCATTGATGGCGACTATTCCTCGCAGGCAACTGCGGTGTGGCCCATTTCGACGGCTGGACAAAAGAAGTTTGTCACTGACCTTGTTTCCACCCTGCGACAGCACGATGCAGTGGACGGATTGTTCTGGTGGTTCCCCGAAGCCAATGAATACGGGCTTGACTGGACCAACTACCGCGTGACCGACAGTTGGTACAACGGCAATCTGTGGAGCCACGAAACGGGTCGTGCCACTCCGGCATTGTATGAACTCAAAACCTTCCT
>CACZNP010000191.1 GCA_902782545.1 uncultured Bacteroidales bacterium | reverse complement strand
TCCCAAGAAACGCTGAATGGTCTTGGCCTTTGCCGGGGACTCAACAATCACTAAATTGCTTGCCATATTGCATCGTATCTTTTAAAAATCGGGTGCAAAGGTACGAAAGAATTGATAATTGGCAATTGATAAATGACAATTTTTGGAATTTTCACCTTATTTATAGCAAAACCGGAAACAGATTCCCCGCTGCACCATTTGTGTGAGCATTGGCACAGCGGGGAATTATTTGAAAATCCGAGAAATGTAAAAACTGTCAGTTTTGGTCGAGGAGAATGTTCACCAGGAAAGTGATATCGGCCACACTGGTTTCGCCGTCGCCGTTCACATCACTGTACTCGTTGCTCGAATTATCCATAATCAGGTTCACCAGTAGTGTCACATCGGAGATACCCACTTCACCGTCATCGTTCACGTCGCCAGTGACATGAGGCAATACTGCGTCGGGGTGTATGTCGATGGCTCCGCACACCTCGGTGGAAGTCTCTCCGAGCCATCCACATTGCTGGTTGATGGCGTTATACACCTTGATGAAGTCCACCTTGCGCAGTTTCACCGGTTTCCCGGCATCGTCGACCGCCCAATCGATCTTAAAGCCCATGTTCATGCCCTGTTTGGGTTCCGAACCATCGTAAAGATAGTCGGGACGGTTGTCGACATACCCCCAGTCCTTATAATACAGGAACCAAGATGGTTGCCATTGCCCTAACAGGTAACGTCCCTGGTCCTCACCGTTGTTCTTGAGTTTTGAACCGGTGAAAGTGATTGTTTCCCCATTTGCTGCCTGCGGCCAATAACTCTGTGTGTGGTAGATGTTGCGACAGACGTACCCTGCCGTGCTGTCGGGATTCACATCGTTGCTGGTCCAGCGGATGTAGGTGTTGTCGGTAATCATGGAATTATTGGGGTCGGGCGTGGGCACTTTGTCCTCGTCGGGCTTGTAATAAGTAATCTCGTAGCCGTGTTGCGTTTTGGGGTCGTTGTACTCGCTGCCAGCCAATTCATACCACTGGTCATCGGGCAAGCCGTTGCCATTTGCATCCACACTTACCATCACAATGCCCGGCTCACTGCTGCCACCGGCACCTATCGAGGCATTCGATTGGAAGGCGTTGCCAAAGATTTGGAAGTCATAGTCGTGGCAATTGACCACCGGATGGTCGAAGCCAAAGACCACATAACCGCCGAAACTGCCCAGACTTATCATTCCCGGCTTGACATTGATGACCGTTTCGCCCCAATCGTCTTCTTCCTCTTGTCCGCAGATAGCGCGTGCAACGCGTGCAATGAGGCTGTCGTGCGGTTCACCCACCTTGTAGGGTGGCAGCGTGTCGACAAACTGCCCCGGTGCAGGCATGAAGTCATAGACCCGCGTGATGTAGGGCTTATTCTGCGCCACCGCCAGCAGTGCAGCAAACAGTACGGCAAAAGTAAGTAATTTTTTCATCCTCTTATTTGTTTATTTGTTGTTCTAAATATCTGATTCCTTGTGCAACAAGTGTCACTTGTCGGTTTCCTGTCCCAAAAAGGCGAAATGGCCTGGTATGTCGCCCGTGCGCACGTCCCACTTTTTTTTGCCATCGGGCCCAAAGCAGTAGAGCCGCCCCGGCGAGACGTAATCCTTGGCATCGGTCACGTAGATGTCTTTGGTGATGGGATGCACTGCCACCCCGTAGGGAATGGAGATGTCGTTTTCTGTCCCGTCGGTGATGAAATGGTCGGTGACCACCTGCATTGTTGCCGTGTTGATAATGGCGAACGACTTGGTGTTCTGGGCCGTGACATAACTCCACTCCACCGCCGCCACATAGAGCGAATCGCCATCCATCCACAAACTGCTCACGCGGCAATCAAACTCCTTGACCATCCTGTCGTGGATGATATCGTAGGCAAAAATTTTACTCCCCGTGTCATAATAGTCTCCACGCGAGGTGATCCACAGAATGCCCCGGCGGTCACAACACACCGACTTCAAATTGATGGCGATGGGAATGCGTCGCT
>CACZNP010000190.1 GCA_902782545.1 uncultured Bacteroidales bacterium | reverse complement strand
TTGAGCCGCACCTTTTGGCTGCCCTTGGCCCCGTTCACCGCCTGGGCCAGATAGGGTATGGCTTGCTCGTTGCGGTGGTCTTTGATGTGGTAGTCGGCCCATGCAAGGTTGGCCAGCGCCTTGATGCGCTTGTTGCTGATTTTGTCCACATGCACATGTGCCAGCACATTGTCGGCCTCGGTGGTCCATCCCATGGCGCAATAACTGAGTGCTTCCCAAATTTGCGACTCGGTGACCAGGTCGGGTTTCCACATGAAGTGTCGGGAGATGTATCGGAAAGTGGCTGCTGCGTTGAGGAAGTCGCCCTTCATGTACTGTGCCTGTGCCAGAGTGAACCATGCATTGTGCAGGAATGGGTTGTATTCCTCGCGTTTCATCCATTCTTTGTACTTGGGGTCGGCGCTCTTGCCGGCTTTTTTCTTGGGTTTTTTCTTGATGGAGTGCAGGGCAATGGCCTTTTGCATTTTCTCGATGGTGCGGTCAAAACTGCCACTGGGTTGTGGGGCCTTGGGGTAGTTGCGGGCCTCGGCCGGATGGATGAACACATGTTGCGAGTAGTCATCCTCATAGTTGGTGAGCATCTCCTGCAACTGCTCGTCGTAGTTGGTCTTGCCGTGATAATACACGTTGTAGCGTGTGGTGAACGCCTGCCAAAACCGCGACATGGGTGTGTTCTTTTTGGTGCCGCAGCCTTGCAGCACCAGCAGGATGGTCATCACGATGATGGGAATATGTCGTTGTGTCTTGCGCATGAATGGACAGGGATATTTACTTTAAAACGGCACCGCGCGTTTTTTATTGTGTGTCACTGGCCAGCAGCATGAACTCCTCGTGGATAGCGGCAGGCATCACCAGTCCGCGGCGTTTCACGCTTTGGCCCCAAGGCAGCACCTCGTGTGGCTGCAGGGTCATGAGCACATCGCGCCATTGTTCCACCTCGCCGTCGGTATAGTCGTCGCTGCCTCGTCCCCGGTAGAGGTCAAGTTCTTCGTCATCATAGTAGACCACAGGGCCGCATTGTGCCGCAGCCACTTGCTCGCTGGGGCATATCTCGTTTGTGCTGCAGCATGCCGCGCTGCAGTCTTGTTGCGGTGTGGCTGGCTGCTCTGCGCCACCTTGCGAGCGGTTGCGGCCGTCCACCAGCCACAGCACCAACCCAACGGCTACCAGCAATCCTATCAAGATCAACGAAGGTATCATCGACGTGCTTTACTTTTGGGAGGACAAAGTTACGAGTAAGCGAGTAAAAAAGCAAAGTTTACTTTGGTTTTTTCGAGCGGGAGTGACTTGCACAAAGTGAACGTTACGAGTAAGCGAGTAAAAAAGCAAAGTTTACTTTGGTTTTTTGAAATAAGTTTCAATGCCCTCTTGCGGGCACCGCACTCCACGCCACTGGGTCGGCGTGACCATTGCTTTGAAATTATCTCGAGCCCTTCGGGGTTCGAGCGGGAGTAACTTGCGCAGAGGTTTGGTGGAGCGAATCGCACAAACGAATTTTTGCGAATGAAATTTGCACGGGCCGACATAAATCGCTAACTTTGGGGAAAATTCAATTATTAACCGACGACTCTTCTCCATCAGGAGTCCTTAAACAACCCAAACAACCATGAGCAGCAAAATGAAATTCTGCCTCAATATCCCCACGCGACTCATCTTTGGCGCTGGGGAACTTAACAATCTGTCCAAACTTTCGTTGCCTGGCAAGAAGGCGTTGATTGTCATTTCTGGCGGCACGTCGATGAAACGCTACGGCTATTTGGACCGCTTGCAGGCCCAACTTGCCAAAGCAGGCGTTGACAGCGTGACTTTTGACAAAATCATGCCCAATCCCATCAAGTCGCATGTGAACGAAGGCGCCGCCTTGTGTGTGCAAGAGAAGTGCGACTTTGTCATTGGCATGGGTGGTGGCAGCAGCATCGACAGCGCCAAGGCCATTGCCATTGTGGCGGCTGGCGGCGGCGATTTCTGGGATTATGTGCAAGGTGGCACTGGCGGCGGGCGGCCCATTGCCCGTGCTTTGCCCATTGTGGCCATCCCTACCACCGCGGGCACTGGCACCGAGGTGGACTTGTGGGGTGTTGTCACCAACGAAGAAACCCAAGAGAAAATGGGTTTTGGTAGCCCAATGATTTATCCGGCTTTGGCCATTGTCGATCCCGAACTCATGGTTACCGTGCCACCGCGCCTCACTGCTTATCAGGGCTTTGACGCGTTTTTCCACGCTGCCGAGGGCTACATCGGCAAGGCCCATACGCCCATCAGCGACTTGTATGCCCTGGAAGCCACCCGTCTGCTCTACAAGTACTTGCCTGTGGCCGTGAACGACCCCAACAACCTGTGGGCACGCATCAAGGTGGCGTGGGCAAGTACCCTGGCAGGTATGGTGGAGAGTACCAGTTGCTGTACCGGAGAGCATGCCATGGAGCATGCCATGAGCGCTTTCTATCCCGACCTGCCTCACGGCGCCGGCCTGATTGCCTTGTCGCAATCCTACTTCAAGACTTTCAAAAACGATGCCATGAAGCGCTACATGAAGATGACCGAAAAGATGACACAAGCCAAGAGCGCACGTCCCAGCGACTTCCTGGATGCGCTGGCTCGCATGCAGCGGCAGTGCGGAGTGGACGACTTGCGTCTGAGCGATTGGGGCATCACCGAGGCCGATTTCGAGCGATTTGCCGATAATGCCATCGCCACGGGCCAAGCCATGCTCGACTTGGACCCGCGTTTTCTGAACCGTGAGGAAATCATCGATATCTACCGCGATGCATTCAAATGACCTGTAAACAGTAAGTGGATTCGCCCGCATGAACATGAGACAAAAAGCAACTGTCACCGAACTCAACCTGCGCGACGTGCCGTCGATATCGGACAAGATGAAGTATTACGACGGTGAGATTTATTTCGCCGACAATATCACCTCAGTGCCCGGGTTGATGAAGATGTTCAGGGTCAATTTCATCGCGTTTGTGTTCTGCCTGGACGGCAACATCAACTTGCAACTCGACGGACGTGACTTCAGTTTGCGCGGCCGTGATGGGTTGTTTGTCGACTCCCAGACGGTGGTCACCATTCAGGACCACAGCGACGATTTTTCCTGCAAGATTTGTGCTTTCAACACCGATGTGGGGTTCAACTTCATCAGCAAGAGCATGTTTGAGGCCATCATGCAAATCCAGTTGCATCCGGTCATTCACTTCACCGAGAAGGAAATGTCGCTCATGATGAAATATTATGAGTTGGTCGATTTCAAGATGAACAATCCCCAACTCACCTACGGCAAAGAGACGATAGGATACATTTTCAGGGCTTATGCCTACGACTTGCTTGCCAGCGTGGGGCAGCACCTCGATGCCAATGATGGCTATATCTTGCGTCAGGGCGACAAACTGTTCAGGCGCTTTGTGCTCATGCTCGCCGATGGCAGTCGCCATGAGCGCAGCGTGAAGAGTTATGCCGACGAACTTTGTGTGTCGGCCAAGTATCTCACCAGTGTGTGCCGTCAGCACAGCAACAAGACGGCGGGCGAGTTGATTGCCTTGAGCGTGATTGGGCGCATCAAGCAACTGCTGCTCTACAGCGACCTCAGCATCAAGGAAGTGGCTGCCGAAATGAATTTTGACAACCTTTCTTTCTTTGGCAAATATGTCAAGAAACACCTGGGGCACTCGCCCAACAACTATCGCCGCCTCAACGGCTACGGCCGGTAGACGGGATTGCTGACACAGAATGCAAAATGGGCGTGCCACAGTGAACCCCAAAAGTTGGACAAAAACTTTTGGGGTTCACTTCACTTTTGCAGCACTGCCAAGTGACGGCCTGCTGTGTAAGAATGACGGTGCCTCAGAAAGGGGCGGTTACTCCTCGACGACGAAACGGTCTTCGTCAGGGCAAGCCTCTTCGGCTTGGATAAGTTCGATGTTCAAACGTTGGATGAGGTTGGGCTTAACGTCATCGTTGGATGCTGCTGGATGATACCACGACCACTGTGAGAAATAATCCTGCAAATCCTTCGACTGGAAACGGAAACCGTTGCTGGCGAGGATGGAATTGCGCATGATGCGGAGTGTGGATTTCTTCAACCTGCGGAACTGGCCGTCATTGAGCAGGAAAGCGCTGGCAAAGTTGAAACGGGGGAAATCGTTCCTGGCCCATTTCAGCACCTCTTTGCGTCCCTTGCGGTCGAACATCCCGTATTCGTCTTCTTCCACCTCGTAGAGCGTGAGGCCGTCGAGCGACAGGGCGGCTTCCCAAGTTCCTGTGAGTCGGTTGTTGCCCGTTATGTTGATGACGCGAATGACACAGTCGTTGAAAAGTTTGTGCTCATAAAGAGCCTTTTTGCCTGCCACCGTCACAGAATTCCATTCGAAGACCACCGGTTCGCCATTGGCAGCAGTGTACTTGCCCTGCAACTGTGCGCCCCACTTGCTCAGTGCGTCTTTTGCTGCGCTGGTGGAACTCTTCCCGTCGAGCACATGCTGCAGCAAGCCTTTTTGGTCATAGAGGCAAAGCAGTTTTAAGCCGTTTTCATCGATGAGCCTCGCCCGGGTCGTCTTGCTGAAGGGGTTGAAACCGTCGGCTTCGGGCTCCTCGCCCAGCACAAACTCATTCTTGACGTCGCCGTCGGGCGTGAGCAGGAAAGCCAGTTCCTCACCTTCGCCCATGGCGGTGAAAGATATCGTCTTGTTGTCATTGACCTTGGCCGTAAAGCAGATGCCTTCGCCCCCCCATTTCGAGTCGCTGGTGATGCCGGGATTGCCGGGGATAAGAAGACCCTTTCCCGGGTTCATCGAGTCAATCTTCCAGTCCTTACCCATTTTGGCGAGCGTGAACTGGACCGGATACTCATACACATCTTCGTTGAATTTAGACCGACAGAGCACTTTGTAAGTGTTCGCACCAACCTTTTCGACCAAGACCTCATCAAACTCGCCCACATCCCATCCGCCTTCCTGGTAGAACAGCCATGTGGCCAAGCCATCTCCTGACTCGTCGTCATAGTCATAATTGTCGTGGAGAAATTTCAACGCCTTTTTCGTGAGGTGTTTTTTCACGAAATCCCTGTCAAAATAGTGATTGGCACCCTCTTGATAGAAATTTTCCAAAAACGTCTTGCCGTCATCCGCCACGGGGGCGGCCTGTGCCTGCAGGATGAAGGCTACGAGTGTAAAAACGAGGCAAATGATTCTTTTCATACTCAATATTTTTTTCTTTGTCGCAAAGAAATGAAAAATAATTGAGTTTTTCAAACTATCTGCAGGAAAACACACTGACAGGGAAATGCATCAGGCCCTTCCCATGCGCCACAGGTGTGGACGTTTGGGCCTGGGCGCTGGACGAAAAAGCATTCGGGGAGAACAAAACACTCTCCCCGAATGCTTTTTTTGACTTGTTGGCCGTACGCGCTATACTGCGCCGAAGTCGATGGTGCCACTCGTCGAACGCTTGGGTGCTGAGGCGGCAGTTTTGGGCCCTTCGGTTGCTTTTTCCTCTTTGAAGGCAGCGCTTTGCTGCATCTCGCGGATAGCCGATTTGGTCTCAGGCTTGCGGCCGTAGGTGGGGTTGCGGTCGAACATGTCGATGATTTCATCGTTGTCCACATCCTCGGGGCGCAAAATGATGTATTGTGCCTTGGCCTTGTCTTGCACCATGCGGTTGTAGGCTTCCTGGCCGTATTCTTCTTTCATGCGTGCTTCGGTGTCGATAGAAGGCGTCGCTGCGGGAGCAGCCGTCTCGGCATACTTCGATTTAATGATCGGTGTGGCCGTCTCATCGCTGAGCGATACGTTGAAGCCTGCCGCCAGCACGGTGATCTTGATGCGCTCGTCCAGGGTGCGGTCGTGTGTCACACCGGTGATCACGTCCACATCCTCGCTGAAGTTGGCCATGAACGTTTGCAATTCTTTGAGTTCCGACGAACTGAAGGGGTTCTGGCTGTCGGGATTGTAGTAGATGTCGATGAGGATTTTGCGCGAGCCGTACACATCGCGGTTTTTGAGCAATGGCGACTCCAGGGCATCCTCAATGGCCTTGGACACACGGTGCTCGCCCTCACCATATCCGCTGCTGATGATTGCCACGCCGCCATCGCGCAAGGTGGTGTTCACATCGTTGAAATCGAGGTTGATTTTTCCTTCGGCTGTGATGATTTCGCTGATGGAGCGTGCGGCTGTCGACAGCGTGTCGTCGGCTTTGCCGAATGCGTTGTCAAAGTCCAGGTCGGGATAGATGTCGATGAGTCGTTGGTTGTTGATGATGAGCAATGCGTCGACGTATTTGCTCATCTCGTCGGCACCTGCAAGGGCCTTCATGATTTTTTTCTGTCCCTCAAAGAGGAAGGGGATGGTGACAATGCCAATGGTGAGCATGCCTTTGTCTTGGGCAATGCGTGCCACCACAGGAGCGGCACCGGTTCCTGTGCCGCCGCCCATGCCGGCGGTGATGAACACCATCTTGGTGTCGTCGTCGAAAAGCGCGGCAATTTCGTCGGCGCTTTCCTCGGCGGCAGCGCGTGCAATCTCGGGGATGTTTCCGGCGCCCAGTCCCTTGGTGGTGTTGGGGCCAATGAGCACCCGGTTGGGCACAGGTGACCCGTAGAGAGCCTGGCGGTCGGTGTTGAGCACCACAAACGAGACCCCTTCGATGTTTTGTGCATACATGTGATTGATGGCGTTGTTGCCACCGCCTCCCACACCCACGACCTTGATGATCGTTGGCATTTTGTTGGTATCGTCCTCAAATCCCGAACCGGCATCGATTGGTAGGTCACTTATCATATATTTGTCTGGCATAATCGTTTACTTTTTATGGTTAATATCTGCTACTGGTTATGAGAACTCTATTCTTCGGGCTCGTTGTCTTCGGTGAACAGGTCTTTTGCGAGTTGTGTGAGTTTGTCCAGAAGCCCCCTCTTGGGTTTCTTTTTGGGTTCCTCGGCAGGTTCCTTTTGCTTTTCGACGACGGGTTGTTGCACCATGGGACTTTCGAAAGAGTGACGCTCAATGCAGGTTTCTCCGGCTGAGAGCATGTCGGCCCCACAAGCCAGCAGCGAGAAGACCTGGATGTACTCCGGCTTGTTGATGGCGTGGTTGGTGATGTTGAGCGATTGGGGATACTGGCCCATGCGAACTTTGATTTTGAGGATTTCTTCAATCTTCTGTGGCAGGCCAGGCATGGCAGCCGCTCCGCCGATGAGTACCAGTGTGCGGATGTCGGCATCGGTCATGCCGGCATATTCAATCTGTTGCTTGATGTTGGCGATGATTTCTCCCACTCGGGCGGCCATGTAGTTGGCGGCATCGCTGCTTTTCACTCCCTCAATGTCGATAACGTCCACATTGTTTGGGTCGAGCGGGTTGTTGATGTTTTTCTTCACTTGCTCGGCGGTTTCCTCGAGCACGTTGGCACCGTTCATGATGTCGCGCGTGATGTTGCGTCCACCCATGGGCAGGGTCATCAGGTAGGCCAGAGCGCCGCCTTTGTAAATCGACACGGTAGTGGTTTCGGCACCTATATCGACCAGCATCGCCCCCAGCGACATCTCGCTTTCCTTGAGCACCTCACGTCCCACGGCAAGCGGTGTGACGATGTAATCACGGGCCTTGATGCCAAAACTCATGACGCGGTCAAGGTTGAGTTTGAGTTGGGGCTTGGCAACGATGAGGTTGGCTTTTATTTTAATCGACGATCCAAACTGTCCCACTGGCTCGGGAGTCTCCGCTTTGTCCACAAAGTAGGCGCACGGCACGATGTCGATGGTTTCGTAGTTCTTGATTTGTTTGCGTGCTGCCTCTCGGATGATGCTTGCGATGGTTTCCTGAGTGATGGACTTCTGTGAGTCGAGCCCGCGGTTTTCTTCGGTCATTTCGCTGTGGAGAGAACGTCCGCTGATTCCCACAAACACTTGTGTGACGCGTCCATCGATGCCACGTTCCAGTTCGTGGATGATGCGGTTGACGCTGGACTTGATGTTTTCAACATTTTGCACGCATCCGTAGCGCACACAATTCGACAGTCTCTCCTCGGCCAGTTGGTTGACCGAGATGAGCCCTGAAGGCGATTTTTCGGCAATGGCACCCACAATCTTTGAACTGCCAATTTCCAATGCTACGATATATTGGTTTTGTTCCATAGGTATAGGTATGTTTTAATTATTCTTTTTTGCTTGGTTTTTTTGTTTTTTCTCATCGATGGCCAGGGTGGGTGTCTCATCGCTCACGGCCATGGTTTGTGGGTCGGGAATCTGCTCGTCGTCCTCGGGGTCGTAGGCGATTTCCACCTTCACCGCCTTTTGGCGTCGTGTGGCCACCACTTGGTGATCCCATTTTACCGAAATGGTGTCGTAGGTTTGCCATCCCTTGGCAGGCATAACTTGTTTGTAGAAGAGTTTGAGTTTGGCAAATTTGTTGTCGAACCCTGTTGCCGCCCCCATGTTCACCACATGGCCATAGATGCCTGGAACGATGAAAATGTTGTTGCTGTCGCGCATGCAGTACATGGTCACCAGCGAGTGCAAAAGAGAGTCTCCCTCCACATAGTCGATCATGGGCAGCAGTCGTGTGGCCGGATACTCGGCAGTGAAGTGTCCCTGCACCACGGGCACATCGGCATGATAACTGGCAGTGGCCGCCATGCGTTTGCCGGCCCGGTTCATGTAGTAAGACTTGTCGCCGTCGAAGACTCGTAGCACGGGCACCAGTTGTGATGCCCGGATGGTGATGGTTCCGTCCTGCCCTTTCACGCAGTCCACCCGTTCGAGGTATTCCGATCGTTTGAGTGTTTCTTCGATATCTGTGGCATTGATGCTGCTCATGGGTTTGCCCACAACTTTGATGCCCAGTTTGTCCAGTTCGTCGAGGATACCCTGTTTGGTGACGAACACCGTGCTGTCGGCATTTTCGATGACCACATCCACACGCGTGCACACTTCTGCGCCCATGCGGTGACGGGCCCAAAAGATGCCCGCCAGCAACAAAAGCGCCAGCGTCAGCAAAATGATATTTTGCACGATGTGTTTCATCGTTGTTGTTTCTTCACTTCATCGCAGATTTGGGGCAGCAAATTCACTATGTCGCCGGCTCCCACCGTCAATAAAACGTCAAAGTTAAGAAAATGAATTGATTTAATCAAATTTTCTTTGCTGTAAATGCATTTTGTGGAGCAAGTTGCCTTGTCAAGAATCACTTGGGAGGTGATGCCCGGAATGGGTTCCTCACGGGCAGGATAAATGGGCAACAGCAGCAGTTCGTCGGCCAGCGACAATGACTTTGCAAACTCGTCGGCGAAGTCGCGGGTGCGGCTGTATAAATGTGGCTGGAAGATGACCGTGATTTTACGGCCCGGATACAGGTCGCGCACACTGCCTATGCTTGCGGCTATCTCACTGGGGTGGTGCGCATAGTCGTCAATCACCACTTTGCCGTGCTCGCCCGGTTCCTTGAGCCAAAACTCGAAGCGGCGTTTGGCACCCATGAATGTGCCGATGGCATGGCGCAAGGCGGCGAAGTCAATGTCCACCAGTCGGCATGCGGCAATGGCGGCGATAGCGTTTTCAATGTTGATGTCCACGGGAACGCCAAGCGAGATGTCATGAATGGTTTCCCATGGGGTTACCAAGTCAAAACTGATTTCTCCGTTGCCCTTGTTGATGCGTGTGGCGTGGAAATCGCCATCGTTGCGGCCATAGGTGTACACTTGCACGTCTTTGCCGGGGCGAGGCACCAACTTGAGGCCTGTGTGGACAATCAATGAACCTCCGGGGCGGATGAGTTCGGTGAAGTGTGCAAAACCCTCCAAATAGTTTTCTTCGTTGCCGTAGATGTCAAGATGGTCGGGGTCGGTGCTTGTCACCACAGCCACATAAGGGTGAAGATGGTGAAACGAGCGGTCGAACTCGTCGGCCTCAATCACCGAGTACGGACTGGTGCGCGACAGCAGGAAGTTGCTGTCGTAGTTGCGCAACACGCCGCCCAGGAAAGCATTGCTGCCCACTCCCGACACTTGCAGGATGTGTGCGGCCATGCTCGATGTGGTGGTTTTTCCGTGTGTGCCGGCAAAGCACAAGGCCTTGCTGTTTTCGGTGACAATGCCCAGCAACTTGGCGCGTTTCACCACCTCAAAACCGTTCTCGCGGAAATAGCGCAGTCCGGCGTGGTCATCGGGCACTGCGGGGGTGTAAACCACCAGTGTGCTCTTGGGGTCGCGGCAATAGTCGGGAATGAGTTCTGGGTTTTCGTCGAAGACGATTTCCACGCCTTCGGCCTGCAGGGCATCGGTCAGTTCGCTGGGCGTGCGGTCGTAGCCTGCGATACGTTTTCCTTGTGCAAGAAAATAGCGTTCCAATGCCGCCATTCCAATGCCTCCGGCCCCTACGAAATAAAGTGATTGTATCTGTTGATTTCCTGTATCCATTTCTTTGAATTCGTTATGAATGATGAATGAGAGTTTCCACTTGGTCGACGATGGTCTCGGCAGCGTTGTGCAGAGCCATGCGGGCCACGTTGTCGCTCAGCGCAGCCAGTTTCTGGTCATCGGCTACGGTGGCGAGCATGGTATCGACCATTTGTTCCATGGCTTGTGCGTCGCGCACCATGATGGCGGCATTCTTGTTGACCAGTGCCAGCGCATTCTTGGTCTGATGGTCTTCGGCGACATTGGGCGAGGGAACCAGTACAGCGGGTTTGGCAAGTAACTGCAATTCGCTGATGCTGCTTGCTCCCGCCCGCGACACCACCAGGTCGGCGGCTCGGTAGGCCATGTCCATGTTTGTGACAAAAGCCATCTGTTTCACATTGTTTGCCGTGGATGCTTCCAGTGCCTTTCGACACTCAGCGTCGTAGATTTTGCCCGATTGCCAAATCACTTGCACATCGTTGTGGCTGGCTATCTTGTCAAGGCCGGCCATCATGGCATTGTTCACCGTGCGGGCACCCAGGCTGCCACCAATGATGAGGATGGTTCGTTTGTCGGGGTCCACACCCATGGCCTGTCGAGCCTCTTGCTTTGTGGCCTTGCACTCGAGCAGATTGCGACGCACTGGGTTTCCTGTCATCACGATGCGGTCGGCGGGGAAAAAGCGTTCCATCCCTTCGTAGGCCACGCAAATGCAGCGCGCTTTTTCGGCCAGCAGTTTATTGGTCACTCCGGCGTAGGAGTTTTGTTCTTGAATCAAGGTGGGGATGCCTTTTTTCTGAGCCGCCTTGAGCATGGGGCCACTGGCATAGCCGCCCACGCCGATGGCGATATCGGGTTTGAATTCCGCAAGGATGTGCCGTGCCATGCGCATGCTCTTGAGCAGGCGCCACACCACTTTCACGTTTCGCCAGGGCCGCCGGCGGTCAAAACCGCTCACAGGAAGGCCCTTGATGTCGTAGCCCGCCGCGGGCACACGTTCCATCTCCATGCGTCCCTCGGCACCCACAAACAGGATTTGAGCCTCAGGGTGCCGGCGACGTATTTCGTTGGCAATCGACAAGGCGGGGAAGATGTGTCCTCCAGTACCGCCTCCGCTAATCAATATCTTCATCATTTCCATATGTTTTTAGGTAGAATTTGCGTTGGATTTTCGGCATCAAGCCCTTCGGGCAACGGGGCCTCGTCGGCCTTCTTGCCCGGCATGTTTCCATTGGCGATGGTGCGGCTCACGCTGAGCATGATTCCGAATGCCACACTCATCACCACGATGGACGTTCCACCTTTGGAGATGAGCGGGAGAGGTTGTCCCGACACGGGGAACACGCCCACGTTGATGGCCATGTGGAACAGGGCCTGATAGGTGATCAGTGCCGCCATGCCAATCACCAGCAAGGAGGGCAGCACACGCTTGCTGCGCCGTACAATCATGGCCGCTCGTGCCAGCAACCACAAATACAGAATGAGTACAAACAATCCGCCTAACAGGCCAGTCTCCTCAATGATGATGGAGTAAATGTAGTCGCTGAAAGCCAGCGGCAAACGGCTGCACTCGCGGGAGTTGCCCACCCCCACACCATGCCAGCCACCGTGTGCTTGTGCCATGCGCGAGAACATTTCCTGTTGGTTCTTGTTGGTGATGGGGCGGAACCGTAACGAGTCCTGGTGAAGATAGTTATTGAAGCGACTTTTCCAGGTGTCATCACGCAACAGCACCCCTGTGCTGGAGTTGCCGTTGTTTTGTGTGACGAGTTCGGTGCTGCTTTGCTCGATGACTTCGGTTTTCTTGTCGTTGTTGTGCTTGATGACGAAAAACAGGCAGAACACCACCACAAGAATCAAAAACAGTGTCCCGATTTTCTTGAAACTCGCGCCACTGATGAGCAACATGGACCCACTGATGGCAAACAGCAGCAAGGTGTTGGTCAATCCGCTACCGAACATGAGCCCGCTGTAAAGGGCCACTGCAATCGTTGCTCCGGCAATGCCGTTGTTTGAGATGTCGCGGTTTTGCTGGCTCTTCGACAGGATGTAGGCCAGCAAGGTGACTATCGACAATTTGGCAAGTTCTGCCGGTTGCAAGGTGATTCCTGGCAGAATCTTCATGGCACGTTGTGCTCCATTGATAACCTCGCCAAACAACATCACGTAGATGAGACAAAACACCGTGAACAGCGCCAGCACCGGTATCATGATGTAGAGAAACCGTGGCTTGTTGTAGTCCACGCGGTGCAGCACAAACACCAGCCCACCTCCAATGGCCAAAAACATGCACTGCTTGATGATGGGCGCGTAAACACCCGCCGTGGCGATTTCGCGGCTCGAGGCGCTGTAACTCTCGATGATGGAGATGATAATAAGCGTGAAATAGATGCCCCAAATCCATGGGTCACCATATTTCTGGGCAATCTCGTTGTATCGTGTGGTTTTCTCTTTTTCCGACATGGTGGGGGTGATTACGGGTTGTGAATTACTTATTCATCAGTTCCTTTACGCCTTCTTTGAACTGGTTGCCGCGGTCTTCCATATTCTTGAACAGGTCGAAACTGGCACAGCAGGGCGATAACAGCACGGTCATGCCATCGGAGGCCAAGTGGCGGCACTTGTCCAGGCACTCGGGCATGCTGGTGGCATCGGTCACCACAGGCACCTTGCCATCGAAAAAGTCGTGCAGTTTCTTGTTGTCACGTCCCAAGCACACGATGGCGCGTACCTTTTGTGTGACGAGTTTTTCAATCTCGCTGTAGTCATTGCCCTTGTCAATGCCCCCCAGGATGAGCACAACGGGTTCGTTCATGCTTTCCAGGGCATACCAACAGGCATTCACGTTGGTGGCTTTGGAGTCGTTGATATAGCGTACTCCGCCCACGGTTCCTGCATATTCCAAGCGGTGTTCCACGGCTTGGAAGTCGGCAAGCGCATTACGTATGACATCATTTTGGATATTAAGCAGCGATGCACTCAAGCCAGCGGCCATTGAATTATACATGTTGTGCCGGCCCACCAGAGCCAATTGGTTGGTGCTCACTTCCCAGTGCCGTCCATCCACGTCGAAGTGCATATGTCCGTCCTTGATGTAGGCGGCGCATCGCTCGTCGTCACGGTCGGTGAAGGGCAACAGCCGTGATTCGGTTTCGACTTGAGTCAATTGTGCGGCGATGATGGGGTCGTCTTGCCAATAGATGAAAGAGTCGTCGCTGGTTTGATTGCGCATGATGCGGAACTTGGCGGCGGCATAGTTCTCCATTTTGTAGTCATAACGGTCCAGATGGTCGGGTGTGATATTGAGCAACACGGCAATGTTTGCCTTGAACTCGTACATATTGTCGAGTTGGAAACTGCTCAGTTCAATCACGTACACATCGTGTGGGTCGGTAGCCACTTGCAGGGCCAGACTGTTGCCCACATTTCCAGCCAAACCAACGTTCAGCCCGGCTTCCTTGAGGATGTGATAGGTGAGCATGGTTGTGGTGGTTTTGCCGTTGCTGCCCGTGATGCACACCATTTTTGCATCGGTGTAACGCCCCGCGAGTTCAATTTCGCTGATGATGGGAATGCCCCGTCGTATCGCTTCGGCAACGAGGGGCGCTGTGTCGGGGATACCAGGACTTTTCACTATCTCGTCGGCATTGAGGATTTTCTCTGCGGTGTGTTGTCCATCCTCCCAATCGATGCCGTATTTTGTGAGCATTTCCACATATTTGGGCTTGATGTGTCCCATGTCGCTGAGCCACACCTCCATGCCTTGTTGCTTGGCGAGCACCGCGGCTCCCACGCCACTCTCGCCACCACCTAAAACTACCAGTCGTTTCATTTTGTTTGGTTGATTATGCTATCTTTTTGTTTATCGTATTTTGAGTGTCACAAAAGTGATGACCGCCAGGAAGATTGCCACCAGGAAAAACCGCATGACCACTTTTTGCTCGGGAATGGGGTTTTGTGGCACTTTAACCACATAGTCCCACTTGAGTTTGTCGTTGGACACGGTGAAATGGTGGTGTATGGGGGTCATTTTGAACAAGCGCTTGTCCTTGCCTGTTTTGCGCTTGAAATACTTGCACACAGGCACTTGCAGCATCACGGCCAATTCTTCCACCAGGAAGATGCCGCACAACAAAGGCAACAACCATTCTTTGCGGATGAGGATGGCAAACACAGCAATGATGCCGCCCAGACACAGGCTGCCGGTGTCGCCCATGAACACTTGTGCCGGATGGGAATTGTACCACAGGAAACCGATGGTGGCGCCGATGAAGGCTGCCGCATACACCACCAACTCGCCACTGTCGGGGATGTACATGATGTTGAGGTAGGAGGCATAGATGACGTTGCCCCCCAAATAGCACATGATGGCAAGTGCCACCCCTATGATGGCGCTGGTGCCTGTGGCTAACCCGTCAACACCATCGGTGAGATTGGCGCCATTGCTCACAGCAGTGACCACAAAGATGGTGACAAGGATGAACAGAATCCATCCTCCCAGTTGTGCGTGACGACCCATCCAGCGTGTAAAATAGGAGTAGTCGAAGTTGTGGTTTTTCACAAAGGGGATGGTGGACTTAGTGGCCTTCACCGCCTCGGTCTTATGGGTAACAATCAACTCGTTGGTTTGTCGGTTTGTCACGCTCACGTTCTCATTCATCACGATGGCGGGACTCAGGTACATCGTAAGGCCCACAATCAGGCCCAGGCCCACTTGTCCCACAATCTTGAACTTGCCTTTCAGGCCTTCCTTGTGGTGGTGAAACACCTTGATGTAGTCATCGGCAAATCCCAATGCCCCGCACCACAACGTGGACACAATCATCAGCACCATGTACACGTTGTTGAGTTTGCCCAGCAACAAGCATGGGATGAGGATGGACATGATGATGATGATGCCGCCCATTGTGGGGGTCCCTTGCTTGGACTTGTTGCCTCCTTCGCTGGCATCGCGCTCTTTGTCGCACATTTGCCGGCTCTTGAGCAGGTCGATGATGCGTCGTCCAAACACAATGGCGATGAACAGAGACAATATCAATGCAAATCCCGAACGGAACGTCAGGTATTCGAACAATCGTGCGCCAGGAATGTGAAAGTTCTCCAGATAATGAAAAAGATGGTAAAGCATACCTTAATTATTATAGTGAATGTTGATTAAATAACACTGAAAGGGGAATCATTTGCGTTGAGTCAATTGTCGAACAATTCCTGTAACACTTCGCGGTCGTCGAAGTGATGCTTCACGCCCTTGATTTCTTGGTAGTCCTCATGGCCCTTGCCCGCTACCAGCACCACATCGCCAGGCTGAGCCAGCGCGCAGGCAGTGCGGATAGCCTCACGGCGATTGCTGATTTTCAGGCACCGGTTGCGCAAGGTGTCGTCGAGTCCGGTTTCCATTTGCCGCAGAATCTCCTCGGGGTCCTCATCGCGGGGATTGTCGCTGGTGAGCACCACTCGGTCGCTGCGAGTGGCAGCCTCGTGTGCCATGATGGGGCGTTTGCCGGCATCGCGGTTGCCGCCGCATCCACACACGGTGATGATGTGCCCCTTTCCTCGCAGCACCTCGCGGATGGTGTCGAGCACGTTCACCAATGCATCGGGGGTGTGCGCATAGTCCACAATGGCTGTGAAGCCGCCAGGAGCGCGCATGGTTTGGAAGCGTCCAGCCACAGGAACGAGCAGGCTCATTTTCACCAGCACGTCATCGACCGGGAATCCCAACAGCACTGCCGCACCGTAAACCGACAACAGGTTGTAGGCATTGAATTTGCCGGTGAACATCACATCCAGTTCGCGGCCGTTGATGTCGAGTGTGGTGCCGTCAAGTCGGTCTTCAATCACCCGTCCCTTGAAGTCGGCGAGCGTGCGCAGCGAGTAGGTGTGCTTGCTGGCACGGGTGTTCTGCACCATTACACTGCCCACCTTGTCATCGGAATTCACCAGGGCAAACGCTGTGTCGGGCAGAGCATCGAAGAACGATTTCTTCGCAGCGATATAATTGTCCACGGTCTTATGGAAGTCCAAGTGGTCACGGGTGAGGTTGGTGAAAATGGCGCCGGCAAATTCCAGCCCCTCAATGCGCCGTTGCACGCAAGCGTGTGAACTCACCTCCATGAATGCATAGTCACATCCTGCCATCACCATTTCGTGCAATAGCCGGTTCAGTGTCAAGTGGTCGGGGGTGGTTTGCACGGCAGGGGTCTCACGGCGGTCCACCACGTTTTTCACCGTGGAGAGCAGTCCGGCTTTGTAGCCCAACAACTGTGTCAACTCATAGAGCAGGGTGGCCACGGTGGTCTTGCCGTTTGTGCCGGTCACCCCCACCAGTTTGAGATGACGTGACGGATAATCGTACCATGCGCTGGCCACTTGTGCCAGGGCCACGGTACTGTCAGGGACCACGATATAGGTTGCACTGTCGTTGCATTGCTCCGGGAGTTCCTCGCACACCACGGCTGCCGCTCCGGCATCCACCACTTGTGTGATGAATCGGTGGGCATCGACCGCCACACCGCGCACTGCCACAAACAGCGTGCCTTTTGTTGCCTTGCGAGAATCAGCCACCACATCGGTGATGGTCACATCGACGTTACCGACGATTTGCTTGACGTTCAGGTCTTTGGTGATATCTGTTAACTGTTTTGCCATTATCTTTACTTGTTTAATTGTTCGTTTTGTTGTTTGCATCAGTGTGTGAGCCGCAGGTTGATCACTTGTCCTCGGGTAAAGGGTGTTCCTGCGGCAAGGCTCTGTTCTACCACATATCCGGCTCCGTTGAAGCGCACGCACAAGCCGGCATTTTCCAGCCGTGCGATGGCATCGCGGATTCCCAAACCGCGAACGTTGGGAACTCCTTGCTTCATGGCTTCGGGTGTTTTGAAGACAGTGGCCTTGTTCATGCTCAGGCCTTTTTTCACGTTATTGTTGGTTTTCTTGTTGGTCGAAGCATAGAGTGTGGCAAAGTTCTGTGCAACTTCTTTGGCCTCGGTTCCGGCTTGCTGGTAACTGGGTGCGCCACCCAGAAAGCCGCGGGCATACATCTTGCGTGCCACGTTGCGCATGACCATGCCACTGCTTGCGCCGGCCCCGCGGTTGGCACCCAGCATGAGCACAATGCACGAGTAACGGGGCTTTTCGTAGGGGAAAAATCCGCAAAATGCCAGACGCTTGGTGGTGCCGTAGTGTCCGTCGGGGGTGATGGTGTAGGCCGTACCCGTCTTTCCTGCAATCTCCACCTTGTCGTCTTGTACCCATTTGCGGGCTGTGCCACGGCTGCCCCACACCACATCGTGAATCATGGTGCGCAATTTCTGTGCATTCTCGGGCGAGCACACTTGTTTCCGGATGTAGGTCACCGGGATGATGCTGTCGGGCTCACCTTCGCGGCTCAGTTTTTTGACCAAGTGCGGACGCACATACTTGCCGTCGTTGGCGATGGCGTTGTACATGGCAAGGGTGCTCAGTGGTGGAATGAGTGTTGAGTAGCCGAACGCCATGCGTGTGAGTGCCACGCGGTCGGCGCGGGTGTTGCCCAGTTTGTGGATAATGGGTGTTTGTTCACCGCCAATACCCGAATGGAACGGCTCAAAGAATCCCATTTGTTCCAACTTGTTGCGGAAGCCACCGGGGTTGCTGCCGAAACGTTTTACCGTGATTTTCGACATGCCGATGTTGGACGAGGTCTCGATGATTTGGCGCGGGGTGAGTTGGGCACCGCCGTGAGGGTCGGTGATCACGCGCCCCTCGTACATCCACGACGTGCCGGTGACAATGGGCTCGTCGATGTTGCTGATGACCCCTTCCTCGAGAGCCACCATCATCGAGATGGGTTTCATCACCGAACCCGGCTCATAGCCCAGCACAGCGTTGTTGCGTCCTTCCACATAGTCGCCAAACTGTTCTTTCCACTCCAGATTGCTGATGGCTTTGATTTCGCCGGTAGCCACCTCCATGAGCACGGCGGTGCCCCAGCGGGCATCGGTCTCGTGGAGCATGTTGTAGAGTTCAGTCTCAACAATGTCTTGCAGAGCCACGTTGATGGTGGTGGTGATATCATATCCTTTGACAGCCGGCACACTCTCGGCCTTGACAATGCTGTGGGTGAGTTGGATGTGCTTGGCCACTCCGGGCTTTCCGTAGAGCAATGTGTCGAGGGCCATCTCCAGGCCCGAGCGTCCGTGCAGTGTGCTGCTGGTGCTGTCCTTGCCCACGCTGCCTATGCTTCGCGAAGCCATGGATCCATAGGGCTTGCAACGTTTGGACTCACGCTCGTAGTACAATCCGTTTTTGTTCTTGGCCAGGTTAAAGAACGGAAAACGTTTCACTCGCTCGTACTCGCCATGCGAAAGCATGCGGCGGAACACACGGTAGGCACGGTTGCGCTTGGTCTTGTTGTTCAGGATTTTCTCCCTGTCGCCCAACAATTTCTCTTTCCACTGGTTGGCAGTGCGGCTGTTGTCGAAGGCTGCAAGGCTGTCGCACAACGGATCAATGTTTTTCATCAACACGCTGTCCTTGATGCCCGCCGTGAACCAGTCGATGCGCAACGTGTAGTATTGAAGGTTGGCAGCCAGCACGGTTCCGTTGTCGGCGAGCAGTTTGCCTCGTTCGGGTTCAATGGGCACCTCGCTGGTGAGAATGCTATCGGCTTTGCGGTTCCAATCATTGGAATACATCACCGAAGTCTTGAACATATCCCACACAATGAACGCAGAGAAGAGCAACATCACCCCCACAACGAGAGAGTAGCGTGCAAGAATGTATTTTTTGTTGGTCTTTTTCATTTTGATGCAAGTTGATAGGGTGGTTGTTCGGGGCTGCTCAGGTCAATGTTCATTGTGTCGACAAAGGCTTTCATCTGGCTTTCACGAATCATGGAGTTGTAGCGTGCGCTGGCATTCACGCAGTCGGTCTTGGCGTTATCCAGTTGCACTTTCAAATCCATCACTTCCTTCATGCTGATTTGGCAGACGTACTTATTGCTGATGTACATGAGCATCATCGCCGTGCCGGCAACGATATATATCCAGTTGTGCTTGAAAAAGTCGAACGACAGGAACGACCGTCCCTGCACCACGTTTTTCACGACTTTTTTGCCGGTTTTCTTATTTTTTTTGTCCTTTGCCATTGTTTTTCTGAGTTGTGGTTCTTGAATTGCGATGCTCAATCTTTCACTTTCTCGGCGATGCGGAGTTTGGCGCTGCGTGAGCGTGGGTTGCGGGCAACCTCCTCGTCATCGGGAACGATCACCCTGTTGTTCACCAGTGTGAAGGGGGTGTGTACCCGTCCAAAAAAATCTTTCTCTAAGCGCCCCTCGATGTTGCCGCTGCGCATGAAGTTTTTCACCAGTCTGTCTTCGAGCGAGTGGTAGGTGATGATTACCAAGCGGCCTCCGGGCTTCAGCAAGGAGGCTGTCTGAAGCAGGAAACGCTGGAGCACAGCGATTTCATTGTTCACCTCAATGCGAAGCGCTTGAAACACTTGCGCCATTTCTTTTTTCTCTTGCGCGGGCCGGATAAATGGGCGCAACACTTCCACCAGTTGGCCAGAGGTCACCAGGGGTTGCTTGCTGCGTGCCTTGACGATGGCGGCAGCCATGCGGCGTGCTTGTTTCAGTTCGCCGTAAAGAAAGAATATGTCGGCAAGATGCTGTTCGCTGCTCTCGTTTAGCACTGTGCGAGCGTCGCGGTTGCTGTCGCGGTTCATGCGCATATCGAGCGGACTGTCGAAGCGGAACGAGAATCCCCGCTCGCTGTCGTCAAAGTGGTGGAACGACACGCCCAAGTCGGCGAGAATGCCATCCACCTGATTCACACCGTGATAACGAAGGAAATTGGCGGTGAATGCGAAATTGCTGTGTACAAATGTAAACCGAGGGTCATCAATCCGGTTGTTCCAAGCATCCATGTCTTGATCAAAACCAAAAAGACGCCCTTGGTCGCTCAAACGCTCCACAATGGCGCGGCTGTGGCCACCACCACCAAAAGTGACATCGACATAGATGCCGCTGGGGTTGATTGCCAACCCTTCGATGCATGGTTCCAACAATGCCGGAATGTGGTAAACGTTCTGTTCCATAGTTCATTTACTTTGAGGGTGTAAAGTTACGAATAAATTGCCGAAATTTACAAATACAAACTAAAGAAATTTACATTTTCACCAAAAAAGTTATTAACAACCCCCTAAATAACTTTTCTATAAGATGTAAATCAACGGGTTATAAATTTCGCAAAAATCCATTTGCGGATGTAAACAAATTGTTCCTTGAAAAAAAAGAACCATGGGACGAAAAAAGCAGTATGACGGCTGAACGCGGCCCGGAAATCATCAATGAACAATCGCTCAAAGCCGTCAAGCGGTGTCGATGCGAACAGGTAAAGCGCTTAAAAAACAAACCCATGAAGTTCCCAGCACCCGACAACACGGGTGAATGATGCCAACAATGCTTAGAGAGGGGGGCGTTTTTTTTCAGGCTCCCATCTTTGATGAGATATTTTTTGTACCTTTGCGCAAGTAATACATAACCCACCATGAAACAATATCTGGACTTGCTCAGGAAAGTGATGGACGAGGGAGTGCTCAAGGAAGACCGCACGGGTACGGGAACCAAGAGTATCTTCGGATACCAGTTGCGCTGCAACCTTGACGACGGATTCCCCTTGCTCACAACCAAAAAAGTGCACCTCAAGAGCATCATCTACGAGTTGCTGTGGTTTCTGCAAGGCGACACCAATGTGCGTTTTTTGCAGGAGCACGGAGTGCGTATCTGGAACGAATGGGCCGATGAGAATGGCGATCTGGGGCCGGTTTATGGCCACCAATGGCGCTCGTGGCCCGATGGGCATGGTGGCACGATTGACCAAATCAGTCAAATCATTGACCAAATCCGTAACACGCCCGACTCGCGGCGCATTATTGTCAGCGCATGGAATGTGGCCGATGTGCCCACCATGAAGTTGCCTCCCTGTCACACCCTTTTCCAATTCTATGTGGCCAATGGTCGTTTGAGCCTGCAACTGTACCAGCGCAGCGCCGACCTGTTTCTGGGTGTGCCTTTCAACATAGCCAGTTATGCGCTGTTGCTCATGATGGTGGCCCACGTTACCGGCTTGCAACCTGGCGAGTTTGTCCACACCTTCGGCGATGCGCACATCTACCGCAACCATTTCGACCAGGTGCGTGAGCAGTTGAGCCGCACACCCCGTCCGTTGCCCCGCATGGTGCTTAATCCCGATGTGAAAAGTATCTTTGACTACCGGTACGAGGATTTCATCCTCGAGGGTTATGATCCGTATCCTGCCATTAAGGGTGTGGTCTCGGTTTGACCTTCGTTAGCAATAAAGCACTGTCATGATGAAGCAAATAGCCGCTATCGTAGCCATTGCACGCGACGGGGCCATCGGTCGCCAAGGGGGGCTGTTGTGTCATTTGCCCGCCGACCTCAAGCACTTCAAGTCGCTCACCATGGGGCACACCGTGGTGATGGGGCGGCGCACGTTTGAGTCTCTGCCCCATGGTCCGTTGCCCGGGCGTGAGAACATTGTGGTGACACACAATCGCCACTACCATCCCCAGAATGTCGTTGTGGTTCACAGTGTGGAGGAAGCCGTGGAGGCTGCCACATTGCCAGGCGAGGTGTTCGTCATAGGCGGTGCACAAATCTATGCCGCTGCCATGCCGCTCGTCGACATTTTGCACCTCACGTTCATCGATGCCGACTTTGGTGATGCCGACACCTTTTTCCCGAGCATCAATGCTGCCGAGTGGACCGAAGTGGACCGTGAACACCATGCCGCCGATGAGCGGAATCCCTATGATTACGATTTCGTCACCTTAAACCGTAAGCAATGAAATACTTTGTTATAGCCGGTGAGGCGTCGGGCGACTTGCATGGTTCACAACTCATGGCTTCGCTCAAGCAATACGACCCTGAGGCACAGTTTCGTTTTCTTGGGGGTGATCTCATGGCCGCGCAAGCAGGCTCCGACCCCATTATCCACTACCGCAACATGGCTTTCATGGGTTTTTTGGAGGTGATAAGGCACCTGCATGCGATTTTGGGATTTTTGGGCACTGCCCGCCATGCCATTGACGAGTGGCAGCCCGATGCGGTTGTGCTGATAGACTACCCTTCGTTCAACCTCAGGGTGGCAAAATATGCCCACAACCTGGGATACAAGGTGTTTTATTTCATTTCGCCCAAAGTGTGGGCTTGGAAGGAGTGGCGTGTGAAAGATATCAAGCGCTATGTGGACCGCGTGTACTCCATTTTGCCATTTGAGGTGGAATTCTACCGTCGTCATGACTACGATGTGGACTATGTGGGCAACCCAACGGTTCATGAAATTGCCGCGGCGCTGCCCGCCATGCCGGCATGGGAGGATTTCTCGGTTCAGCAAGGCCTTGACCCCACTCTCCCCCTCATTGCGCTGGTGCCTGGCTCGCGGCAAAAGGAAATCCGCGACAATCTGCCTTCGATGCTTGCCGCCGCATCCCGTCACACCGATTGCCAGATGGCAATAGCCGCCGCTCCGGGCATTGACGATGCGCTTTATCGTTCCATCTTGGAAAAACATCAAGTGGCTTGTCCCGTTGTGCGCGATGCCACTTGGACACTGGTGCGACACGCCCGCGTGGCGTTGGTCACCAGTGGCACGGCCACCCTTGAAACGGCCCTGCTCGGGACGCCACAAGTGGCCTGCTACCGAATGAACGGCAGCAAATGGACCTATCGTGTTGGTTCGAGCATGATTAAAACAAAATTCGTCACCCTGCCCAACCTTATCACCGATGAGGCCATTATTCCCGAATTACTCGTACACAATTGCACAGTCGATGCCATTGATGGCTGGATCACATCCCTGTTGCCCAAGGATAGCGATGCCCGCACAGCGATGCTCGACGGCTATGGACGCATGAAGGCGCAGTTGGGGACCGACCACTGCACCGATGTCGCAGCGCAGCGCATTGTTAAGGAGTGTACTGCTTGAGGGCGCGTTTCAATTCATCGACGATTTGTGCCTTGAGTTCGGGCGGGGACACCACCTCCACATTGCTGCCGTGCGAGAGCAAGCGCTCGCGCAGGTCGTAGGTGAGCCGCATGCGGTAGTGAAAAACAGAGTAATTGTCGTGCACCTCCTCGGTTTGCGATGGGTGCAGTGGCAGGGCACGGAAGTATTTGGCTTGAGTCGACTCCACGCGCAGCGTGATGTTTTTGGGCTCGTTTTGATTGGTGGTGATGCCAAAGCAATCCTTGAAAAACTCAGTCGGGCTGAAACCCTTTGGCATGTCGAAGGTTTCCTCCATCACATGCAGGTCGCTCATGCGGTCCAAAGCATATGTCTTGATGGATTGGTCTTTGACATTGCGCCCGATGACATACCACAACTGCTTGAAAATTTTCACAAAATAGGGATCGACAATTACGCCGTGCTTGCCGTTGGCGCGTGTGTAGGTCTTGTAAGAGAATGTGATGCGTTGGTTGCGGCGCATGGCCTCGATGATCACGGGCAAGTGCTGGCGCGCGCTGGGAACGGTCTCGAGCACAATGCGCGAAGCCACGTCGCGCGAGTCGGTAAGCATGCCGCTGATCGACATCGAGTCCATGAGCCAGTTTTGCAGTCTTTCGTTCTCCTCGCTGTTGTCCTGCTCGATGTAGTATTCATAGGTTGACCGGTTGCAGGCAATGGTCACCCCCAGCACCTCTTCGATGGCGTTGCGGTAGTTGTTGAATGTGCGGCGTGGCAAGGGAACGCCATCGCCCAGCGATGATTGCTGCCACAAATCGCTCAGGCGTTTCAAGGTGATGTGCCCGTATCGGTCGATGGTGTCTACGAGCCAAATGTATCGGTTGACGGTGTTGCGGGCCATGGGGTCAGTTTTTCTTGATGAGCATTGCCAGGCCAATCATGGTGAGGGCTGCGTTGAGCAACAGCAACTCAAAGCCCAACGTGTAGCCGAAACTGCTGGCCAGCCACCGCTGGATGAAGAAACTGATTACCGGGGCCGCCACGCACACCACTGGTACCAGACGGTCGCGAACACTGGTTTTGCACATCATGCCAAAGGCAAACAGGCCCAGAATGGGACCGTAGGTATAACTGGCCAGGGTGTAGACGGCGCTGATGGCGTCGCTGTTGCTGATGGCATAGAACACGATGATGACCAGTCCCATGACAGCCGCCATGCCCACATGCACCCACTTGCGGGTTTTGGCCAGTTTGGCCTCGGGCTGTTTCTTGTCGCTTTCCAGAATGTCCACGGTGAAACTTGTGGTCAATGCCGTGAGCGCCGAGCCTGCTGCCGAGTAGGCCGCACTCACCAATCCCAGGATGAACAGCACTCCCACCACGATGGGGATGTTACCTCCGCTGAAAGCCACTTGACCGAACAACTCGTCGGTTTTTTCAGGCATGGCCAAGCCGTTCTTGTTACTGTAGAGCACCAGCAGCGTGCCCAGCACCAAGAACAACCCCACCACGAAGATTTGTGTGATGCCGCTCACAATGAGGCTTTTCTTCGACTCGGCCACGTTCTTGCTGGCCAGGGTGCGTTGCATCAGGTCTTGGTCCAAGCCGGTCGTGGCAATCACCATGAAGATGCCTGCAACGAATTGTTTCCAGAAGTAAGTGCCTTCCTTGGGATTGTCAAAGAAGAAGATGCGCGAGGAGTCGTCGCCGGCCACCGCCGAGCACAACTCGCCAAAACCATAACCCAGCCCCTTGGCAATGAAAAAGATGCACAGCACCACACTCATGATGAGGCAAAACGATTTGAGCGTATCGGTCCATATCACGGTTTTCACACCGCCTTGAAGGGTGTAAAGAAAAATCAAGGCAATGGTCGCTATCACATTGATGAGGAACGGAATGCCCAGTGGGCCAAAAACCAGCAGTTGCAAGGTCACACACACCACATAGAAGCGTACCGCGGCCCCCAACATCTTGCTGATAAAGAAGAACCATGCACCGGTCTTGTGCGTGCCTGCGCCAAATCTCTGCTCCAGGTAGCCGTAAATGGACACAAGGTTACGCTTGAAGAACAGGGGCATCAGCACATAGGCAATGACAAAATAGCCCACGGCAAAACCCAGCACCATTTGCATGTAACTGAAACTCTTCACGGCCACTTGTCCGGGCACCGACACAAAAGTCACGCCCGAGATGGGTGCGCCAATCATGGCGATAGCCACAATGAACCAAGGGGCCTGACGGCCACCGGTCAGGGCGGTGTTGGTGTCGCTCTTGCGCGAGGCGGCCCATGAAATGATGAACAACAGTGCGAAATAGCCAACGATGGTGGCAAGTACAATCCAGGGAGTCATGATCTGTTTATTGGTGATAAGTGTTATGAGTCAAGAGTGAGAATGCTGGTTTTTATTCGGCATAGAGGAGATAGGGTTTGCGCTGCGCCTTGAAGCGAGCCACATCGTCGGCCCATGTGGCCTTGATTTGTTGAGCGCTCTTGCCGTCGGCAATCATCTGATAGATTTCTTTGTCGCCCATGAGCAGGTTGAAGAAATTGCGGTCGCCGGTGCGCAGCAGGAATTGTTTCCCTTGTGACGTCAGGTCGCGGTAGGCGTCAATGACATACTCCAGATTGATGCCTTGTGCTATGGCATCCTCGGCGTCCATCCGGTGCAAGTCCACGCCATGGCACAACTGGTCGAGTTGTGGCGGGTTCTTGGCGCCGTCGCGGCTGCGGGGGGTGAAGGAGAAGTCACGGCCTGTCATGTCGGGGTGTCCGTACACCTGGAAGGGCCAGTCGGTACCTCGTCCCAGGCTCACCGTAGTTCCCTCGAAGTAGCACGTCGACGGGTATAGGTAAATGCTGAGCATGTTGGGCAGATTGGGGCTGGGGGCTATGGGCAGTGTGTAGCGGGTTTGGTGTGTGTAGTTCACACAGGGGACCACGGTGAGAGGCACGCGCTTGCCTTCCTTGAGCCATCCCTCACCATTGACCATTTGCGCCAGTTCGCCCAGCGTCATGCCATGAACCGTGGGTATGGGCAGGCGTCCTACTCCGCTTTTCAGGCTCATGTCCAAGATGGGGCCGTCAACGGTCATGCCATTGGGATTCGGGCGGTCAAATACCACAAACTCCTTGCCGTAGGTTACTGCGGCATCCATCAGGTTCACCATTGTTATATAATATGTGTAATAGCGTAGTCCCACATCCTGGATGTCGGTGACAATCACATCGAAACCATCCATGGTTTCCTTGCTGGGCATGGGTGACTTGCCGTCGTAAAGCGAGGCGATGGGAATGCCTGTTTTCTCATCCACGCCACTGCTCACATGCTCGCCGGCATCGGCCTTGCCGCGAAAACCATGCTCGGGCGAGAATATGGTGACCACATCGAGTCCGTTGTCAAGCATCACGTCCAGCACATGGCGGTCGCCCACCATGCCGGTTTGGTTACTGAGCAAGGCAATGCGCTTGCCCTGAAGCAACGGCACGTACACGTGGGTGCGCGCTGCTCCCACCACCACCGAGGTGTCACTTGATTCGGCGCTGGTCGATGACGCCGATTGATGAGCGCCAGCCGAGCAGGTCACACCGAGCAGACACATCATGGATAAGGACAATGATTTCAGTACGTTCATAGGAATGTTTGGATTTGTATTCTATAGTGGTGCAAAGTTACAATTTTACCCATAAAGATATCCGTATTTGTCCAAAAAAAGTTATCTTTGCCATAATCATAGCCTTTTTGCTCGATGAAAGCCGTGAAAATATTGAGGGTGCTGCTTTCGCTGGCAATATTGATTGTCGTGGCGTTGCTCATCGTGTGCGACCGCACGGAGTGGTTGCATCGGTCGCTGCTCACCATCAATTTGGCTTGGTTTTCGCTGGGTGCGCTGGTGGTGTGGCTCGTGATCACTCTCTTACTGGGGCGCGTCTACTGTTCCACCGCTTGCCCTTTGGGCACGTTGCAGGATGTTGCGGCCTGGATTGCCAAGCGCGTCAAGAGTGGCGGCAACGGAAAATACCGCTTTGAGTGGGGAAACTGGCGCCTGCGTGTGATTGTGGTGCTCCTCATTGGGGTCAGTCTCACAGCGCGTGACCCGTTCATTGGGCTGCTCAGCGATCCGCTCACTGTCACCGAGCGGGTGTTGCAGTGGTTGGTGCAACCCGCGGTGATGACCCTGCTCGGCATGCTGGCCAGTGCAGTGGTGGTGCTGGCGGTCATGGGCCTGGCGTGGTCCAAAGGGCGCACGTTCTGCAACACGGTGTGCCCCGTGGGCACTGCACTGGGTGCGGTGAGCCAGATTTCGTTGCTGCAAATGGAAATTGATCCCGACTTGTGCATGAACTGCGGACGCTGCGAAATGGAGTGCAAGGCCCTGTGCATTGACGCCAAGGCACACACCGTCGATTCGAGCCGGTGTGTGTTGTGTTTCAATTGCGGTGCCGTTTGTCCTGCTGGCGCCATCAAGTATCATGCCGACCGCAAGCGGCTGTCCACTCCGTTGTTGCAGCGCACACCCTCGCTGGGCGTGCAGGCTCATGCCGAGTCGTAGCATTCAGGTATCCTTAACCCCTGTTTTTTTGGCTGGAATATTGTGTGTCTTTCCTGTCGTGAGAAATCATTGACAGGATTACCGATTTTGGTAGTTTTTCTTCTTCGGCTGGATATTTTTTTCGTTTTTCTTGGCAAAAATGTGTTGTTTGTTTATTTTTGTGTGCGGTTTTCTTAAAAACCGTCATCGTTTTTGCGTTTCGAGAACAACCGGGTCAATATTTTGTTGTTTTATCATATTCTTTTTATTCACTTAAATCGTTCAATTATGAAAAAGTTTTTACTTCTTTTTGCAGCCGCGGCAGTAGCGCTGGGTGCGGCAGCAAGTGGTTATTCCAAGGGCAAGGACATCCGTCCCTCAGCCAATATGAAAACCATCAAGGTTAAAGAGGCCACAGCCAACCATGCTCCCAAGCAGGTTATTGAAGAACAGCCCGCAGGTGAAGCAAAGAACTATTTGCAGTATACCGAGGGATTGTACCCTGACTATTACATTTATTCCGGTGCGAACAGTTTTTCAGGCTCCATCGTGTTTGCCGAGGATGGCAGCACCGTTTACATCAAGAATATTCTGCCCAGTATTGCAAGTTATTGGAACGAGGGCGACTACTGGGTAGAGGGACAACTCAGTGCCGATGGCAAGAAAATCTCGGTGCCCTTGGGACAGGAAATTTACAGCGATTCTTATTATGGCACCATTGTCCTTGCATGGGGAAAAACATCTGTAGATGAAGAAAATTATATTGTTTTCGAACCGATAGAAGGCAAGGAAGCGGCTGAATTCAGCATCGATGAGGACGGCACCATCACGCTCGACGGCGGCCAGGGCGATATCAATGCCGAAGAAATGGATGCGTTTGTTGGAGAGGGTCTTGCCGGTGCATTTCTCGAGGAAGATGGACTGTCCTTTGCCGGAGAGTCGTCATGGATCATCAAGTTTACCGATATGGAAAATATCAAGCCCGCCAAACCCGCCAACCCGACAATCACCAAGTGGTACGACAGTGGCAGTCAGGATGGCTTCAGTAAACTTACATTCAGCATTCCGCTGGAAGATGTGGATGGCAACGCACTGAACCCCGGAAATGTGAGTTTCAGCATCTTTACCGATGACGACGAACTGTTCGTCTTCACCCAGGAAGAATATGGCGGATATAATAGCCTGATGGCTGATGGTGATGTAACTGAGATTCCTTACGGATATTACGATTATGATTTCAGTACAACCGGTGTGTACTTCTACCGTACCAATGCCGAGGGCTATGAGCCGCTGTTCGAGCGCCGCATTGGCATCCAGGTCTACAACACCATGAATGGCGAGCGCAAAGCATCGAAGATTGTTTACTGGCCCGCCGAGGAGAACGACGATGACTTCTTCGTGATGGGTGCCTTCTCGGGCTGGCTCGATGCACCGGTACCATTCGAGGACAATGGAGCCGGCATTCTGGAGGCCACGATTGACTTGAGCGGTGAGGAGGGAGATCTCGAATTCAAGATTGCCTGTCCCGATGCGAATGCCTCGGCCGATGACAACGGCTACAAGTGGTTCGGTGGCGTTGACGAGAACCAGGTGGGCTTCTTCTATGTGGGCGATAACCTGCTCGATGTACCCCTGTCGCTGGTGAGCCCGGGTTCGAACTTCCGCATGGCCGAGGCTGGCAACTACACCATCCAGTTGGTTTCGAACAACAACGAAAGTGACGGCGCAGGTGGCGCACCCCGCAAATTCAAGGCCAGCGACAACCTGCAGATTGTTGTTTCCAAGAACGAGGCCACTGCCGTACGCGACCTGAACATGGACAATGCCGCCAGTGTGCACTACGTGAACCTGGCTGGCCAGGTGAGCGCCACTCCGTTTGCCGGTGTGAACATTGAGGTGATCACCATGAAGGATGGCAGCAAGCGTGCTGTGAAAGTGATCAAGTAATTGAAACCATACCTCACGCAACAAAAAAGGCGACCACTCGGCCGCCTTTTTTGTTATGTGAGTTGAGCATCATTTAGAATTCCTTGAAGCAAAGGGGCAGCATGGATGCCATGCTGTCGAGCACATAGATGGTGTCGCGTCCCACCAGATACACCTTGATGGGGTGAGGAGCGATTTTCTCAAACTCCACGATGGCCTGTCGGCACACACCGCAGGGTGCACAAGGTTCCTCCACAAAGTCGCCCTGTGTGAATGCCGTCACTGCCAGCATCTTGATGGGTACGCCGGGATAGTTGGCCCCTGCGTTGTAGATGGCGCTGCGCTCTCCGCAAGTGCCTGCAAAGGCTGCGTTCTCTTGGTTGGCTCCCTTGATCCACACGCCGTTGTCGAGCAGCAGGGCGGAGCCCACATGGAAGTGGCTGTAGGGGGCATAGGATGCTTTTGTTGCTTCTTTGGCGAGGTCTACGAGTTTTTTTTCTTCTTCGTTGAGTTCATTGTAAGCATAAACTCGTATCTTTGTGGTAACAATTTTATCGGTCATGATGTTTAAGATTTTTTGCAAATATATCAATTATTTCGCAAAGGGCAAGCGGTTTGCCGCTTTTTGCGCCATTTTTCTCGCTCCAACCGCTTTTTGGGGGCAGTCGGTGCGGCTCAACCCTGCCTATTTGGACTACATCTACCAGTATAAAGAAGTGGCGATACGCCACCATGCCCAGTACGGTGTGCCGGCGAGCATCACGCTGGCGCAGGGATTGCTCGAGAGCCGTGCCGGACGCAGTTATCTGGCCACGCAAGGCAACAACCACTTTGGCATCAAGTGTCACCGTTGGGCTGGCGAGCATGTGGAGTGGGACGACACGCTCCAGCACGATTGTTACCGCAAGTACGCCTCGGCGGCCGACTCCTTTGAGGATCATGCGCGGTTCCTGTGTGGCCGCCGCTACCAACCGCTGCACGCACTTGACTCGACCGACTACCGCGGTTGGGCACAAGGCCTTCGCGACTGTGGCTATGCCGAAGACCCTGACTATCCGGCCAAGTTGATAGCCCTGATTGAGCAGTACGAACTGAATCGTTATGACCTGGGCGGGGCTCAGGTGGATCCCGAGCCCATCGAACCCATCCCCGACCCGCCGCCCGCCGCCCCAACCGCCGATGAGCAACGCCTCAACGCCACCCATCAGCGTGTGCGTGGAGCCTTTGGGCTGGGGCCGGCTTCGGCCGACAACGACTGACTGTCGCCGGTGAAATATTTGCACAAACGCGGCAGATTGTTTAACTTTGTATTCGCAATTTCACATGAGTATGGACAACAACACCTATATCGTGTCGGCGCGAAAATACCGTCCCGCCACATTCCGCACTGTAGTGGGGCAGGAAGCGCTCACCCACACCCTGAAAACCGCTATTGCCAGCGGACGACTGGCGCATGCCTATCTGTTTAGCGGGCCTCGAGGGGTGGGCAAGACCACTTGTGCCCGCATCTTTGCCAAGACGATCAACTGTGAGCACCCGACGGCCGAAGGCGAGGCTTGCAACGAGTGTCCCTCGTGCCAGGCGTTCAACAGCCAGCAGTCCTACAACATTATTGAACTGGATGCCGCCAGCAACAATGGTGTGGATGCCATCCGCGACCTCACCGACCAAGTGCGGATTCCGCCGCAAACGGGGCGCTACAAGGTGTATATCATCGATGAGGTGCACATGCTCAGCCAGTCGGCCTTCAACGCGTTTCTCAAGACCCTGGAGGAACCGCCCGAATATGCCATTTTCATCTTGGCCACCACCGAGAAGCAAAAGGTGATTCCCACCATCCTGTCGCGTTGCCAGATTTACGACTTCTCGCGCATCACAGTGCCCGACATTGTGCGCCAGTTGCAGTTTGTGTGCCAGGAAGAAGGCATCGAGGCCGAGTCGGCCGCCCTGAACGTCATTGCGCAGAAGGCCGATGGTGCCATGCGCGACGCCCTGTCGATTTTTGACCAGGTGACGGCCTCCACGCAGGGCCACATCACCTATCAGAGTGCCATCGACAACCTCAATGTGCTCGACTATGACTACTACTTCCGGCTGATTGACGCGTTTCTCACTGCCGATGTGCCTCAGGCCCTGCTCATTTACAAGGAAATCCGTGACAAGGGCTTTGACTCGCAGTATTTCGTGAACGGCTTGGCCAAGCATCTGCGCGACCTCATGGTGGCATCCTCCCCACAAACCCGCGTGCTGCTGGAGATGAACGATGAGGTGTCGCAGCGGTTTGTTCAGGTGGCTTCGCAACTGACCCCGAGATTTCTCTATCGTGCCATCGACTTGTGCAACACTTGCGACCTCAATTACCGCGATGCGTCGAGCAAGCAACTGCTTGTGGAACTCACACTCATCAAGTTGTGCCAATTGGTAGAGAATCCGCAGCGGCCCAAGCAGGTTGACTCCATCAAAGCGATTGATCCTATGGCCACGGCAGCCCCGAAAACCGCGCCCACGCCATCAGCCGCCCCCACGGTTTCCGTCCAGCCGCAAGCCACGGCTCCGCAGCCGCAGGCCACGGCCCCGCAGCCGTCCCGTCCCGCTCCGCAGACACCTGCCCCCCGAGCCGCCGCTCCAGCCGCCACCACGCAGGTGGCCGCCAAGCCCCGCGTGCTGATTTCCCGCATTGGCAATGGTGGTGCCGCCGCTGTTCCTGGTGTGCACCCACAATCTTCGGGCAGCGCCATGCCGCGCCGTGAGCCGTTTACACCCCAGCAGTTGCTGGAGGCGTGGCAACGCTACATCGCGGAGCATCCCCAGGAGCACGTCATCGTCAACACCATGCGCATGGCCCAGCCACAACGAGTGGGAGACACCCTCTACGAGATAGCCGTTGAGAACCAGGGGCAGGTCGAGTACATGGAGGCGAACAAAAGCGGTTGGCTCAACTACATGCGCAATGCCGTGAGCAACGACATGCTGGCCATCGACATCCGCATCAACCAGTCGGCGACTGCATCGCGCATCCTCACCCCTCGCGAAGTGGTTGACGACATCAAGCAGCATAACCCCAACTTCAACAAATTCCTTCAAGAATTTCAATTGGGACTTGCTTGAATGCAGAGAGCCCGTTTCGCGAATTGTTAAAAAACCATACCCGGACCCAAAAGGTTCGGGTTTCGTATTTCTAATTCAAAATTAAATCGTTATATTTGCAAACTAAACAATAGCGAACAAAGAAACTATCCAATTACTAACCTTATAAACACGTTTACTAATGAAAAAAGTATTTACTCTATTCATCATGTGCCTCTTTGCCACCGCATTTGCTGTGGCAGAGGAGACAACAGTGACGTTCAGCGACCTCTACGGAACGAGCAACGTTCAGCCCGCCACCGATGTGTCCAGCGGCTCGCTTGCCTTCTCTTTCACGAAAGGCAATGCAGGCACGGAACCAGCCTACAATGCCGGAAGTAAAGAGATGCGCCTGTATGGCGGCGAATCAGCCGAAACCCCCAACGGCAACACGATGACCGTGACCTGCACGGCTCCCATCACCAAGATTGTGCTCACGCACGGATCAAGCCCCACCACCTGGGCCAACGTAACAGCCAATGCGGGTGAAGTGGCGATGGCCGAAAACCATGACTTGACGTGGACCGGCAACGCCACCAGCGTGACGTTCACTGTGCAGCGCGGTGACGTGTCAACCCAGTACCGCTT
>CACZNP010000189.1 GCA_902782545.1 uncultured Bacteroidales bacterium | reverse complement strand
GTGCCACCAAGCAGTATTTGTATGCTGGCGAATTTTTCGGTGATTACAACGATCCCGCTATTGACAAAGTGGAAACGCGCGACAACAACAGTTTCTACATCTATGCGTTGTTCAATTCCGGAACATTGAAGAATTACTTGTGTTACAGAGCCGGCAGTGGTTTTTATACCACTATGGGCAAGGATTCCTACTTTACAGTTACCGAGGCTTTTGTACAGGAATCGCCATACAGCAATCTTCCCTATATTACAGTTGACCAATTTGATGAATATTGTCTCGTTACGGGCGTGGGAACAGGTGAAGTGCATCTTTATGTCAACGATGTCGAAGTGGAAAATCCCCACACCATCATGCGAACCTACGAAGACCAATACTGTGTAGCCATGGCCACCAACCAAGATCCCGGCAAACAAATGGTAGGGACTTCGACAGGTTTCACCGTGCCCAAACTCGAGGGTGCAGGCCCCAATCCCAATCCCACCTTCACACGCTACGATGCCGATGGCGTGGGCTACGCCTTTGAGTATGGAGGAGCCGGACAAGCGGGCTATGCTCCCTCTTTTGCGCTTGACAACAATGCCAATACATTCTTCCAAACCACACCCGATCAATGCTATGTGGCAATGCAGGCCAGCGAGCCTGTGGCGGTGAAACAATACAGCCTTGTTACCGGCATGGATGCTTATTATGTGTATGAATACATGATTCGCAGTTGGAAACTTGAAGGTTCCAACGACTTCCAGAACTGGACCGTCATCGACACGCAAAAGGATTACCCCATGCCACTCATCGATTATACAGAAGTCGTTATTCCGGTAAACGACACCCGCAAGTTTAAGTATTTCAGGTTCACATGCACCGAGGGTGTTTATAACAACGTGAGACTTAGCGAAATCTGGATCAACAAGCAAAATCATGGTCAATGGACTCAATATGACTTTAAGAGTTCGACCTGCGGGGCCGAGGGTGAGTCCTACTTAAAATGTAGCGAATGTAATGCTAAAAAGGTCGAATTGAAACAAGCCGATGGAAATCACTATTTCTACGAAGGTGTGTGCACCAAGTGCGGCATAAAGGAGGGCGAAACCAGGTTGATTTATAACAGCCAGAGAGCGATACACTATGTGAAGGCAAAACATGGCTACCGCAACTCAAACGAAACGTGGCCGGATGCTCCTGCGGGGTGGAACACTCCGGGGTTCAACGACAGCCAGTGGTTAGACTTGCCCTTGGCAACGGCAAACCCGGGACACTCCTCCGGCCCGCGAACCCAGATGCGTTACAATTCCTTCTGGTTTGACGAGTATAACTGCTATTGGATGCGATTCCCCGTCTATTTGGCAAACATCGCCAACGATGCCACATTCACTTTCAACTGCGTGCACGACGACAACATAGTGGTATATGTCAACGGGCAGAAAGTGGCAAATAAAGAAGGATGGTGTGAAACACCTTACGGTTCCACATTCAACACCACTTGCGAACACTTCGAAATCCCCGCTTCGGCATTCAAAAAAGGAAAGAATGTGTTGGCTGTTTATATCCAGCAAAACTACGGCGATGCCTACTTCGACTGCGAACTTGTGGCTACCGGTGCCACTGCAGGTTCAGGCTCGATACAGGGCGATGTGAACGGTGACGGCGAAGTGGGTGTGGCCGATGTGACCATGCTGGTCGACTTGCTCCTGCACCAGACCAGCAATGAGCGTAGCGATGTGAACGGCGACGGCGAGACCGGCGTGGCCGACCTGACCATGTTGGTGAATATACTGCTGCAGAATTGACACCCTTTGGTGCGTGATGGCTGAGGATTTAAGCCATCCCACCCAGTCCACAATAAAAACAGGAGGCAGATGATTCTGCCCCCTGTTTTTTCGTGGTTGTGAACAAAGGATTGATTCCCATGTAGGAATCATATGCAGGTGTAGCCACCATCGACGGGCAGCGACACACCCGTGACATAACTCGAGGCGGGCGATGCCAGGAAAATGGCAGCCGAGTCAAGTTCGCCCTCAAAGCCGTAGCGCTCCATGGGAATGGCGCCCTTGGCATAGTCCTGGAACCACTGGCTGTCGAGCGTTTCCTTGGTGAGCGGGGTCACAAAGTAGCCAGGGCAGATGGCGTTCACCGTGATGCCGTACTTGCCCCACTCGGCGGCCAGTGCGCGCGTGAGGTTCACCACACCGCCTTTGGCGGCATGATAGGGCGATGCTGGAGCAATCTTGTTGCCCACCAACCCGTACATCGAGGCAATGTTGATGACACGGCCGTATTTTGCCGGAATCATGGCCTTCTTGGCCACGGCCCGTGCCACGCGGAACGACCCGAACAAGTCAATGTTCATCTCGTTGGCGAACTGTTCGTCGGTGATGTCCTCGGCAGGAGCCACTGCTCCCGTTCCCGCGTTGTTGATAAGTATGTCGATGCGTCCAAAGCGGTCCATCACTTGGTCGACCATGTTGTTGACCATTGTTGTGTCGGTGATGTCGCAACGGATGGGCTGCGTCTCCACACCGAAGCGAGCCGTGATGTCGGCGGCCACTTCCTGCAACTTGTCGAGTCGGCGTGCGATGGGCACGATTTTACATCCTTGGTTGGCCAGCGCATGTGCCATTTGCACCCCCAGGCCTGTTGAGCATCCTGTGACGATGGCCACTTGGTTGTGTATGTCAAAATAGTTTTTCATAAACAGGTAATTAAAAGGTCGTTGTTAGTTGTTTTGGCAAGGTTGAGCCCGATGGTCATTCCATGACGATGAGTGTGCCGGTCTTGCCCAGCAGCGCTTCGCGGGCTTTCTCGAGCGAGGTAATGAGCGCCTTGCCGCCGGTTTTCTCCACAAACTCGATGCACGACTGCACCTTGGGCAGCATGCTGCCTGGGGCAAAATGTCCCTGTGCGATGTAGTCGCGTGCTTGTGCCACGGTCATGCAATCCAAATCGGTTTGATTGGGTTGCCGGTAGTTGATCGAAACTTTTTCCACCGCGGTGAGGATGACCAGCATGTCGGCCTTCAAGTCCAAGGCCAATTTGGCGCTGGCACGGTCCTTGTCGATGACTGCTGCCACACCCTCGTAGTGTCCCGGTGCGTGTTCCACCACCGGTATGCCTCCGCCGCCCACTGTGATGACAATGCTGTGCAGGCCCACGAGTTGTTCGACAACAGGCAGTTCCACGATTTTCACGGGGATGGGCGAGGGGACCACGCGCCGATAGCCACGGCCGGCATCCTCGACGAAGGTGTAACCTGTTTGAGCCACTATGTTGTCGGCCTGTTCCTTGTTGTAGAACATGCCCACAGGCTTGGTGGGGTGCTGGAACGCCTCGTCGGTGGGGTCGACCACAACCTGTGTGACCACTGCGGCACAGGGCTTGTCGATGCCTCGGCGCGCGAGTTCGCGCTGCACGGCTTGTTGCAAGTGATAACCGATGTAGCCTTGAGTCATGGCTCCACACTCGGGAAACGGCATGGCTGGGGTGCCACCGCCTTGGTTTGCAGCAAATTCAAAAGCCAGATTCACCATTCCCACTTGCGGCCCATTGCCATGACCGATTACTACATCAAAACCTTCCTCCACCAGGTCGACGATTGTCGAAGCGGTGCCCTTGACCAGTAGCAACTGCTCGTGGGGCGTTTTGCCCAGGGCGTTGCCACCCAGGGCTATCACAAGTCGTTTGTTCATGACCGGAATCTTATTTCAGAGTGGCGTACATCACCGCCTTGATGGTGTGCATGCGATTCTCGGCCTCGTCGAAAACCTTGCTTTGAGGCCCGCGGAACACCTTGTCGGCGACTTCCATTTCGGTCAGGCCGAATTTCTCGTAAATCTCGCGGCCAATCGTTGTCTCCAAGTCATGGAACGACGGCAGACAGTGCAGGAATATGGCATTGGGCGCGGCATTGGCCATGACGGCTTCGTTCACCTGATAGGGACTGAGCAGCCTGATGCGCTCGGCCCAAATCTCATCGGGTTCTCCCATCGATACCCAGATGTCGGTGTAAATCACATGGGCGTCCTTGGTGGCCTCTTTCACATCCTCGGTGAGCGTGATGGTGCATCCGTTTTCGGCGGCAATTTCGCGGCAAGTGGCCACTAATTGTTCCTCGGGCATATTCTCCTTGGGGCCACAGGCCACAAAGTTAATGCCCAGTTTGGCCGATACCACCATCAGTGAGTTGGCCACATTGTTGCGGGCATCGCCCATGAACACCATCTTCAAGCCCTTGTAGTAGCCGAAATTCTCTTCGATGGTGAGCACGTCGGCCAGCATCTGGGTGGGGTGGAACTGAGTGGTGAGTCCGTTCCATACCGGCACCCCGGCATAGCGCGAGAGATCCTCGACCACTTGCTGGTCGAATCCTCGATACTCGATGCCATCGAACATGCGTCCCAGCACACGTGCGGTGTCTTCAAGTGACTCTTTTTTCCCCATCTGCGATGATCCGGGGTCCAAATAGGTGACTCCCATTCCCAGGTCGTTGCCTGCCACCTCAAATGAGCAGCGGGTGCGGGTGGATGTTTTCTCAAACAACAGCACGATGTTCTTGCCCGTGAGATACTTGTGGGGTGTTCCTGCGCGTTTGAGGTGCTTGAAATCCTTGGAGAGTTCCAACAAATACTGAATCTCCTCGGTGGTGAAGTCCAATAACTTCAGAAAACTGCGTCCAGATAAACTTCTTGGCATGATAATTATGGTTTATTATTAGTTGGTTAATGTTTCAGTGAATGATTTCAGTCCTCTCGCCACAACGGCATGCTCATGCAGCGTGGCCCGCCGCGTCCGCGTGAGAGTTCGCTGCTGGGAATCTCGAGCACCGTCAGGCCGTTGTCGCGCAAGATGGCGTTGGTGACGTTGTTGCGCTCGTAAACAACCACAACGCCCGGTGCGATGCACAGGGTGTTCGACCCATCGTTCCACTGCTCTCGCTCGGCAGTGATGCGGTCTCCACCTCCGCACTTGATGAGGGTTACCTTTTCCACTCCCAGAACTTCGGCAAAGATGTGGTCCAGGGTCTCATTGCGCCGGCTGATGCGCACTTCTCCGGCCCGCTCACTGGGCGTGATCATGAACACCTCCATCGGTCCGAAGATGCCCGGGTGAACCATGAATTTGTCGACATCGATTTGCGTGAGCACGGTGTCCAGATGCATGAATGCCCTGGTCTCGGGAATGCGTATGGCAAGAATGGTGCGAATGGTTGCTGTTTTGCTCTTGAAAATGTTCTTTGCCATTCGCTCGATGGCATCGGGCTCGGTGCGTTGGCTGATGCCTATGGCCAGGGTGTTGCTGTTGAGGTTGAGCACATCGCCGCCCTCGATGCGGAAGGGGTTCATGCGGTCGTAGTAGTGCTCCACGTCGCGGTAGTCGGGGTGGTACTTGAAAATGTAGTCGGCATAGATAGTCTCCCGGCAACGCGTGGGTGAGAACATGCGGTTGATGCCCACTCCGGTGCCAATGCTCTCAAACGGGTCGCGGGTGAAGTAGAGGTTGGGCATGGGATTGACCACGATGCGGTAGTCGCCTCGCACCAAGTCCACCAGCGAGTTGGCGATGTGGTGGGGCTCGCGCTTGAGTTCGTTCAGGTACACGCCTTCCATGGTTTTGAGCACCAACTCTTTGCTGGACTGTATGCTGTTGAGGAAGTCGTAGATGATGTCATGGTATTTGGTTGCCCGTATGCCTGCCTCGGCGATGAACTGTCTCAGGAAGTACTCGCGAATGTCGGCTCCAAGATCGAGCACTTGTGCCATAAGGTCTTCCAGATACACCACTTCCACTCCGTGGTCACGCAACACCTGTGAAAAAGCATCGTGCTCCTCTTCGGCCACCTTCAGATAAGGGATGTCGTCAAAGAGCAGTTCCTCCAGGGTGTTGGGTGTGAGGTTAAGCAACTCACGCCCTGGGCGGTGAAGGAGCACTTTCTTCAACGGCTTGATTTCGCTTGTTACATGAATGCCTTTCATGACTGAAAAAAAGAGGTTTATTGTTAATGTTTCATGATTCGACTACAAAGTTAATCATTTTCGGGCAAACACGCCCAATGATTTGCCGCATTTATTGAGTGGATAGCCCTTGTTCATGTGGAAATTATTCATTAAATTTGTCAACCAATCACAATCGCATCAACTAACAGCATAACCATGGCAACAGTCGACGACAAAAAAATCATTTTCTCGATGGTGGGTGTGACCAAGACCATCGAACAGAATCAAAAGCAAATACTCAAGAACATTTACCTCTCCTTCTACTATGGAGCCAAGATAGGCATCATTGGATTGAACGGTGCCGGAAAATCCACACTGATGAAAATCATTGCCGGACTGGAAACCAAGTATCAGGGCAAGGTGGTTTTCGCTCCCGGTTATACAGTGGGCTACCTGCCTCAGGACCCACAACTCGACCCCACCAAGACAGTGAAGGAGGTGGTGCAGGAAGGAGTGCAGCATGTGGTGGATACCCTCAAGGAGTATGAGGAAATCAACCAAAAATTCGGGTTGCCGGAGTATTATGAAGACCAGGATAAAATGGATGCTTTGTTTGCCCGTCAGGCCGAACTGCAAGACGTAATCGATGCCACCGACGCGTGGAATCTTGACAGCCGCCTGGAGCGTGCCATGGATGCGCTCAACTGTCCTCCGGGTGACTCGCTCACCGAGCACTTGAGCGGCGGTGAGAGGCGACGCGTGGCCTTGTGCCGCTTGCTGTTGCAAAAACCCGACGTGCTGCTCCTTGACGAGCCCACCAACCACCTGGATGCCGAGTCAATCGACTGGCTGGAGCAACACCTCCAGCAATACGAAGGTACAGTCATCGCTGTGACGCATGACCGTTATTTCCTGGATCATGTGGCAGGGTGGATATTGGAATTGGACCGTGGCGAGGGCATTCCCTGGCAAGGAAACTACAGCAGTTGGCTGGAGCAAAAGACACAGCGTCTGGCCTTGGAGGAAAAAACCGAGAGCAAGCGGCAGAAGACCCTGCAGCGTGAGTTGGAGTGGGTGCGCATGGCTCCCAAGGCCCGTCAAGCCAAGGGCAAGGCCCGTCTGAACAGTTACGATAAGTTGCTCAACGAATCGGTGAAAGAAAAAGAGGAAAAACTGGAGATATTCATCCCTAACGGGCCGCGTTTGGGCAACAAAGTCATCGAGGCCCAGCATGTGGCCAAAGCCTATGGCGACAAACTGTTGTTCGATGATCTGAACTTCACATTGCCCCCCAACGGCATCGTGGGTGTGATAGGCCCCAATGGCGCAGGTAAAACCACGTTGTTCCGACTCATCATGGGGTTGGAGAAGCCCGACAGTGGCACCTTTGAAGTGGGGGAGACCGTGAAAGCGGTCTATGTGGACCAGCAACACACCAGCATTGACCCCAACAAGACGGTCTATGAGGTGATTTCGGGCGGTGTGGAGTTGCTGCGCATGGGTGGCCGTGACGTGAACGCGCGCGCCTATCTGTCGCGTTTCAACTTCTCGGGCGTGGACCAGCAAAAGAAATGCGGGGTGCTGTCGGGCGGTGAGCGCAACCGCCTGCAGTTGGCACTGGCCTTGAAGCAGGAGGGCAACGTGTTGCTCCTCGATGAGCCCACCAATGACATTGACGTGAATACCCTGCGCGCCCTGGAGGAAGGTTTGGAGAATTTTGCCGGCTGTGCCGTGGTCATCAGCCACGACCGTTGGTTCCTGGATCGCATTTGCACACACATCCTCGCCTTTGAGGGCAACTCCAACGTCTATTACTACGAAGGTTCCTATTCCGACTACGAGGAGCACAAACTCAAGCGTTTGGGCAAGACCGAACCCACACGAATCCGTTACCGCAAACTCCTCCCGGATTAATCCCCAAAAACATTTCAAGAACAACTGTGCCGCAAGTCCCACTGAGAAAAATGGGCTTGCGGCACAGGTTTTTCTTGGGTAATCCGTTTTACATGTGAATGTGGGATTCTGCGCTATTTGAGCCGGAGGAAAGAGTAGCCGAACCGTTCGCAGGCCGCCCGCTCAAGGGCTTCGCGGTCGTCGGGGTGTGCAATGGCAATCAGGGCCTTTGCCCGCTCGGCGAGGTTGAGGTTGCGCAGATAGGCGATACCATGCTCGGTGACTACAAACTGAGTCTGGAAACGCGTTGTGACCACACCGGCCCCGGGGGCAAGAGTGGGCACGATTTTGGCTTTGCCCTTGGCTGTGCGCGAGGGCAAGGCAATGAAGGTTTTTCCTCCCTCGCTCAGTGCTCCGCCGTACATGAAATCATGTTGTCCGCCCACACTTGAGAAGATGGTGGTGCCAATGCTGTCGGCACACACTTGTCCCGTGAGGTCGACTTCGATGGCCGAGTTGATGGCAATCACTTTTGGGTTTTGGCGAATGACCTGCGGGTCGTTGGTCCAAGCCACATCGTAGAATTCCACATCGGTGTTGTGGTCGAGGAAGTCATACATATGCTTTGAACCCAGTGCAAGGCTGGCGATGCTCTTGCCTGGTTTGACACGCTTGAGGCTGTTGTCGATGACCCCTTCCTCAATGAGTCGCACCACACCGTCGGTCATGGCCTCGGTGTGCAAGCCCAAGTGCTTGTGGTGCTTGATGCCCCGCAACACCGCATTGGGGATTCCTCCCACACCGATTTGCAGCGTGGCACCATCAGGGATCTCGGCTGCGATAAAGTCACCAATGGCACTTTCGATGGGTGTGGGCGGTCCAAACTCCATGGCCACGGGTGGATCGTCGCAGCGCACTGCTGCCGTGATTTCACTCTCATGAATCACGGCTTGCCCGCACAGGAAGGGCATGCTCTCGTTGATTTGCGCGATGACAATGCTTGACATTTCCACGGCACTCACTGCCAGGTCGGCACTCATCCCATAACTGCAATATCCGTTTTCATCGGGCGGTGAGCAGTTGATGAAGGCGATGTCCACGGGCAATTGCTTGCTGCGGAACAAGAAAGGGATCTCGCCGAGAAAAGCCGGAAGCATTGTGCCATAGCCTTGCGCCACCCATCGTCGTTGGTCGGCACACAAGAACAGGCTCACCGTGTGAAACGCATCCTTGTATTGCGGCTGGCAAAGGGGGCATTCCCCTTTGGGGATATTGAAAGCCGAGTACACGGTGACATCGTGCAGTTCGTTGCCGCGCCGTGCCAGCGCGTCTTGCAGCACATTGGGGATGGACGTGCTTCCCTGGAAATAGACGTGGTGGCCGTTTTCAACGAGTCGCACAGCCTCGTCGGCGCTCATGTAGTTCATCATGCAATGGTTGGTTGTGTGGGTTGACTAAGTGTTTACTGATGGTTGGGATTTGGTTGCTTGTAACTGTTCGAACAATGCGAGTCGGTCGTCAAGCATTTTCATGTGCATGCGGGTTGTCAACTGCGACACACACACCCTGATGCCCGGCTGATTGCTGCCGGTGTTGTTGAGTGTGATGGCTGCCACACCGCATCGCAACAGGTCGCTGAGCAGTTCGTGGTTGCTCATTTCGCCATAGCCGATAGTGTAGAAAAAGCCGTCGCCTATATTGCGGTCGATATCTTTATCGTAGACGACATGGAACCCGTGGCGTTCAAAGATGGCTTTCGACACCTTAGCCCTCTCACCATAGGTGCGAACCACTTTCACAAAGTTGTATTCACCGTCAACAGCCGCTTTCATCATGGCAGCCAGCGCATATTGTGCCGAATGTGATGTGCCTGACGATGCCACATAAAGATAAGTGAAGATGTAGTTGTCGCCCATGCGTCCCATCCCGTAGCGCTTGCGCAACTCGGGGTACTCACGCGAGAAGAGTTTCGGCGAGAAAGCCACAATGGCGATTCGCTCGCCGGCGTAACTGAACATCTTTGAGCCCGAACTCATGAGCACATAGTTGTCGGTGTAGTGCGCCACTGTGGGCTGGAAAGGTGGCTCAAACGGCCTCGACTTGTCGCTGCGGAAGTCCATGCACATGTAGGCAAGGTCTTCCAGGACCACCACGTCGTATTTGGTGGCACATTCGCCGACAATCTGTAATTCATGCTCAGTCAGGCACACCCAAGTGGGGTTGTTGGGGTTGGAGTAGACCAAGGCGGCGATATTGCCCTTGGAGAAATATTCCTCGAGTTTGTCGCGTAGCCGTTCGTCGCGATAGTTATAGATGTCGAATTGCTCGTATTTGATGTTGAGGACCTTGGATTGCCGCACATGGGGCGGGAATCCAGGGTTGATGTAGAGGATGGTGTCTTTCTCGGGTGTGAGTTGGGAACACTCGAGCAGCAAGTTGAAACACGCCTGCATGGAACCCACCGTGGGCACGATGCACTCGGCATTGATGTCGACATCGAGAAACGCCTTGAGAAACCGTGAGGCATTTGTTTTGAGTTCGGGCAGTCCGCCGATGTTGGGGTAAATGCTGGCAATGCCGCTGTCGAGGGCATGTTTTTGCGCATCGACACCCACTTGGCATGCTGCAATGCCCGGCACCCCGATTTCCAGCCGTACGAAAGATTCTCCCGAGGCATCCTCAAGTTCGTTGGCTATAGCGGCACATTGGCGAATGGTTGCTTTCGAGACATCGGTAATGTCTCGTTTGAGCAAGATGTCATCGAGTATTTTTTGTTGAATGGGTTGATTCATGGTTCAATATAAGGGTTGTGTGAACAATAGGAGATCATTGCTCCATTTGCAGGCTCTTGATGGCATATTCATGTCCGGCGTTGAATGCGGCGATGTTGGTTTGCACGATGGTTTCGCCTTTTCGTCCAAAGACGTTGACAATACCCTCAACGAGTTCACCACCATTGAGCATCTTGAGCACCGAAGCGGTGGCTCCAAGCAGGACCATGTTGGCACTGCGTGGCGATTTCACTGCTTTGGCGATGGAATCCACGTCCAGCATAATCACATGTTGCATTTTGTCAAGTTCGGCTTTGACTTGTTCCATGGCGGGATAGTTGGGAATGTTGACAAAAGGCTCGCTGTTGGTGATGATCCAGCCGTCGGGACTCAAATATTGCACATAGCGCAAAGCCTCCATCGGCTCGAGCGAGACAATGAGGTCACATGCTCCTTGCGGAATGAGGTCGCTGTGAATGGGTTCGGTGGAGAGGCGCAAATTGCTTTGCACATCTCCCCCTCGCTGGCTCATGCCGTGCACCTCGGCTTGCTTGAGAAACAGGTTGTGTTTCAAGGCGGCCCAACCGATGATTGTGGCGATGGAAAGGATGCCCTGTCCGCCCACTCCACAAAGAATTATATCTTGTTTCATGATAAGTCTTGTTTGAATATGATTAATGAAAGATGTTCTTATTTTGTGGAGGCTTTCTCCATGGCATGGCGCTTGGCGGTTTGTATGCACTCGCGCCGTGCGATGATGACCGAAACACCGTTGTAGTTGATTTCCTGCTCAATCACTTGCTCCATGTCGGGGTAGTTTTTGGGTAGCGGCACGATGACCCTCACGTGGTCGGGGTGCACGCCAAGCCCGCGGCAAATGCTCTCAATGCGTCCGGTCCCCGCCGAGTCTTGTCCGCCCGTCATGCCTGTGGTAAGGTTGTCGCTGATGCAGAGTGTGATGTTGGCATTCTCATTGACGGCATCGAGCAATCCTGTCATGCCACTGTGGGTGAACGTGGAGTCGCCAATCACCGCAATGGCG
>CACZNP010000188.1 GCA_902782545.1 uncultured Bacteroidales bacterium | reverse complement strand
CGAATTGTGCCTTACTGTCATGAACAGGGCGGCCAGCGAAGCCACAGCCACCCAAATCCCCAACCACTTGCGGTCGAGCCATTGTGCCAGCAGGAGAACAGCCACCGGCACACCGTACCATGCAAAGGTCGACAGGGTATTGAAGTAGGGCCGGCCGGCGGCATTGAGCAGCGTCACGGCCAGGAACCACACGGCGGCGATGGCCACCAGCCAGGCACCCCGCCGCACCCGCCAGCAGTAGAGGAAGATGCTCACCGCCAGTCCGGCCAAATAGACCAGCATATGCCAATCGGTGAGTATGTCCCATGCCTTGGTGGCGGTGAGCGAGTCACCGGCCATATTGCCGAACGTGGCAAACGTCACCAGGATGTATTCATTCAGGAAGTCGCTCAGACAGCCTTGCGCCAGCAGCACCGCTGCCATCGGCGCCAGTGCAAGGATGGCACCTGCCAGTCCCCATGCCCACGCGCGCGCCACACTGTGGCCTTCGTTGCGCGGCATCGCCACACCAAAGTAGGGCACGAATGCCATGAACATGAGCGTGCAACTGTACTTGATGAGGAACGACGCCCCAAGCACAAATCCCAGCAGGAGGGCAGAGCGCATCACAAAACGCTTGTCGGTGCGATGTGCCACAGCATACAGCAGGAAACGGTAAATCACTGGGGCCAGCAAGCCATTGCACCAATCTTCGGCCTTGAATTCCTCGTGAGCCAAACCGCTGAGCATGAACACCGACACAATGGCCACCACCAGCAGTGCCAGCCAGCGATTGAGTGTGAACAGCCGTGCCGACTTGTAGCACCAGTAGAAAATCCAGATGTAGAGCGCACACGACAGCCAGAACAGCCCGAGGTAGTTGTGCGGGCTCAACAGGTAGCCCACACCGTAGATGAGCCACAACAGCGGGCCCTTCGAGTCGGCGAAATCCACATAGGGTGTCATCCCGTTCATCCACGCCTTGCCACAGGTGTAGAACCAGTTCACATCGTAGTGTGGCCATTCGTCATACAAATATCCGTCCCACGAAATCAGCAGCACCGCTGCCACCGTGTACAGGGCGATGGCTCCCAGAGCCACCCAATCAATGCGTTTGTTCAGGCTGTTCATCGTCATTCAATTTGATGCAAAATTACAACTTCTGCCCCGAATCCCCAAGGCTATACCCTAAATAATGTTAATGCGTGTATACTTTTGGGGTTGTTGTGCGTCTAATACTAAAACACTCATCAATATTTTGACCATGAAGAGACTGATATTGATTCTTGCCGTGGGGCTGTTGGCAGGCACGGCATTGGCTCAAGATGCCATCGACAGGGCGTTTGCCTCGCTCGATGCCGGGGCCTCCGACTGCAACCTGAGCAATGAGTTGCTCAAAGATTTCCATCCCACAAGCGGTGAACTCATTGAGGTGAAACACGTGTCGACCTATCGGTTCCCGTCCAGTAGGTTTTACTTGATTGACCAGGTGTTGCGGGCATTTGCCAGCGACAGCGTCAACGCTTACTATACCTTGAACGGTGCCGCAAACAGCAACCGCAAGCAGTTGTCGCTCGCAGTGGGCGAAAAGGGCGACTGCGTGACCGTGGGCAGGGACAGCGACATGAGTTACCGCGCGGCTTGCTTCGCCGATGACGAAGTTCCCCGCTATCGCTCGGCCTATGCCCTCGAGTGGAAGGAGGATGGCAACGATGTGCTGTGCCGCAGCGTCTACGTCTATGGCGTGAAGCCTTCTGTTGACCAAAAGAAGAAATCGTCGACAATCACCCTGGAAGACCTGAGTGGCCTCGACAGCCTGATAAATTTCACGCCCGAGCAGAAACAGAGCATACGTGTGCTTGCCGATGCCTTGGGCGACGGCTTGGCCGAGAGCGTGCTCAAGGGACTGGGGTCGCTGGGATCGCTGGAAAACATCGAGTCGCTGGAGAAACTCAAGGACTTGGGCGAGGTGCTCGCAGCCGGCAGCAACGATGACGACGAGGTGGCCCCGGCCAACGATGTGGCGTGGCTCACCACGTTCGACCACTACCGTCGTGCGTTCCTGCGCACCGCCAAGTCACAACCCAGCGCCGCCTCGACCTATGCCACCCGTTTGCTCAAATTGTGCAAACAATTGACCACCAGGCCTAACTTGCTCAGCGCCAACGAGCGCAAAACTTGTGTCAAGAGCCTGAACGAGATGAAGAAAGCCACGGGCGACAACTTTGTCAAGGGACTGCTTGACGAAGCACGAACCATTCTCAATCATTGAACACACAAACTATAGAATAACTCTCAAAAAGTAATCCCAAACACACTCCATTGCACAGCGACGAGCAGCGATTGCCCGCCGCTGCTGTTTTTCTCGGCCACTTCAGCATGAGTGTGACAAATCCGCTTGTGAAACCCTGCCCGTAGCCTTTCCCAAAACCAGTGTGCAAATCCTTCTGAACGATTAAGTGGCCGAAAGTTTTGCGGAGTGGAATTGTTTTGATAACTTTGCAAAAAAGAACACAACAAACTACTTTCAAGACATGAAACCGATTAAAACTTTAGCGATTATGTTATCGACAGCGGCGCTGCTTTCGTCATCGACTTGCGGCGACATCATGGACCAACAAGGCCCCATCATCGAGAAACCCACGGTGAAGGTGGAGAATGGCCAGTTCACCCCCGAGTTGCTCAATCTGCTGGGACGTGTGAGTGGCGCCACCGTGAGCCCTGACGGGAAAAAAATACTCTACGGGGTCACCTATCAAGATATAGAGCAGAACAAGGGCAACCGCGAGTTGTGGGTGATGGACATTGACGGACAAAACGCCATCCAACTCACCAAGACCCCGTCCAGTGAGAACAATGCCGTGTGGATTGAGGGCGGACAGCGCATCGCCTTTGTCTACAAGGAGGGCGACAACACACAAATGTGGGTCATGAACGCCGACGGCAGTTCACGCAAGTGCGTGTCGGCGCTGGAGAATGGGGTGGACGGCTTTGTGCT
>CACZNP010000187.1 GCA_902782545.1 uncultured Bacteroidales bacterium | reverse complement strand
TTGGGTGAATTGCGGAGGAAGTGGATGTAGTTGCAGATGGATTGCGGGGAGTTGCAATTGTGGCACACTCCATCGACCTGGCAAGGGGTCAAATTGTCGAACCGGGCCGCATTGGTGGGCGAGGCAGTTCCCCTTGCCCTGGCCAGTGCCGCCTCCACCGTTTGTGCGACTTTGTTCAGGCCCACCACGAAGATGACCTTTTTCGGGCCCCATGTGATGGCCGCCACGCGATTTCCGTTTCCATCGATGTTCACAATTACGCCATCCTCCGAAATGGCATTGGCACTGGTCAGGTAAACGTCGGCCGAAAAAGCCTTGAGATACATGGCCTGTTTTTCTTCGGGGGTCTCGACCAGGTCTCGGTCAAGCACCTCCAGCGTGCCGCGTTTTCGGAGAAAGTCGGGAATGCCCAGGTCTCTGACCGTCATCGTTCCTCCCCATGTCACGCTGCATCCGTCTTCAATGAGTTCGGACACTTTCCTGACGGCCTCGTCGGCTGTGGGGCAGTAGAAGCCATCGATGTGGCGGCGATGCAAGTTCTTGATAATCGTTGTGGCAAGGCGTTCGTTTCTTATTTCTTGTGGTGTCATAACAAAATGATTTTTTAGATACACAGCCAACGCGAGAAACCATCCCCCTCAAGGTGACGGCGCATCGCATGTGGAGAGTGTTGTGATTGAACTGGGGTGATAGTGTTGTCAAAAATTCACTTTGCGCTCAGGCGCGCTGAAGGAGAAAAAGCGTGCAGTGGCATGGGTGGTGTAGAGCACGGCCATGTTGTCGTCATCGGCCTTATACATCGACTTCAAGCCCTCGTTGCGGTTGAGGAACTCCTCTTTCACGGCCAGCGTCTCATCGTTGACGAGTGTGCCGCTGAGTCGCATCCACTCGCTGCCCGAGGGCTTCAAGGCACAGATTTCGAACTTGCCGTTGGCCGCCATCTGCTTATAGACATCCTTGACCTTGCCGGTCATGATGTAGAGCCGGTCGTTGATGATTTCGGAGACGCCGAAGGGGCGCACGCGTGGCTGGTCGCCGTCGGCCGTGGCAATGAAGAATGCTCCGCACTCTTTCAGGTAGGCCTGTACTTCTTTCATGTTTTGTTGCATGGTTTCTTTGCTGATAGTGTCGTTAATAGTTATTGAATCGTTGGTGGCATCGCCTCCATGCTGCATGGAGTTGGATTGGTTACCGCATGCTGCCAGAATCGTCAAGGCAGCGAAAGCAAATAAGAACTGTTTCATCATATAGTGGTTTTAACGTGTTAAGAATAGCCCGATGGACAATGCAATCTGTGCTGCCAGAATCAAAGGAATGCCATATTTGAATTTCTTGTGCTGTGTCTTGTGCCGCCATGCTTTCATGCCCAGCCAGGCCCCGATACTGCCCCCGATCACGGCAAGGCCCAGCAAGGTGGCCTCCGGGACGCGCCATTTGGAGCGTTTTGCCTTCCACTTGTCCACCCCGTACACGACGAACGTGACCAGGTTGATGGCTATGAGGAATAGAATCAGTATTTTTTGCGGAAATGTCATGGCATGGACTTTTCAAACTGGAGTGAGCCGTTTCCCACATCAAACCGCTCGGGCATTTACGCCTTGAAGGTGTGCCCGCTGGATGTCATGTCGGGATGAATGGCCTCTTTTTCATTTGTCACATTGATTCTCGCTTGCGTTTAAACTTGTTTTTGAGCCGTTTGTAGCCTTCAACACCTAAAATCGTCAGTCCCCCGTACTGGCAGGTCTTGGCCAATCCAAAGAGTACTGTCCACAGAATGCCTTTTGCCGTAACACTGATGGGTAGCAGCATTTGTGCAAAGGAAAGGATGTAGAACGGGATGCAGCACAGCAGAACAATCACGCCTGTCCTGAACGACAGGGACTGCAGCCAGCGCTTGGTTTTGCTGAAGAAGTTGGTGACAGTGGCGGGAGGCATATTTATGGTATCACTTTCGGTTCCATCAAGTCAATAATTTCTCCGCCATTCGCTTTCCGGAGTCAAAAGCCCTCTGCAAGTCTTGCTCCCAATGCCCATCGCGCCATTGCCGCTTGGCTTGCTCAGAGAACCCGGCGAGTTCAAAGCGGTCATAATTCTTCACTTGATAAGTATTGTAAGCAATCAGGCGTTCAGGCTCGCCCAAGGCGGTCTTCAAGCAAAACTCCATCGAGCCATACCCCTGACTGTTGTTCCTTTCGGGAGTGCCATTCATGGTTTCTATCAGTACCACGGGCATGCGCCTCGGGGCAGTCAGGCTGTAATCGTTATAGGAGAGCCAGGGAAAAGCCAGCCTCTCCAAGAATGTCCGCATTTGGCCCGTCACATCTCCAAAGTAGATTGGTGACCCCAACACCAAACCGTCGGCGTTGGCAATTTCTTCGAGCACGGGAGTCAATGCATCCTTGAAGCGGCATACGTTGGATGCTTTTCCCTTGATTTTACAGGCCATACAAGACATGCAGCCCTTGTAGTCAAGCCCATAAAGCCGCACGGTTTTCACTTCAATCTCACCGCCTGCCGAGTTTGCGCCTTCGGCAAACTTAGCAAGCATTGAGGCTGTGTTGAAATTCATTCGCGGGCCTCCGTCGATGATTATAATCTTCTTCATGTTATGATTTGCTTAATGGTTGATTTTTGTCCAGGTCATTTTGATGTGTGGGAGGCCATCGAGCGTGAAAGTGTCGGACGACTGCTTGAACCCCACGCTTTCATAGAATCCCTTGGCATACTCTTGTGCCTCAATGTCGATGCGAGTTGCGTCAAAGTGCTCCATCGCAGCGTCGATGGCAGAAAGCATGATTTGTTTGCCGTAGCCTTTGCCTCGTTCGGTGGTGATGACTCGACCAATGGAGATTTCCTCCATGTGGACACCTGCAGGGCACACCCGGGCCACGGCAACGGTTTTCCCCGCCACAGTGATCCACAGATGAATCGATTTTTGGTCATCGCCATCCAAATCTTGATAGACGCAGTTCTGCTCGACCACGAAGACCTCGCTACGCACTCTCAGGAGTTCGTATAATTCGTCCGTGGTCAGTTCGCTGAACGATTTCTTATGCAATACAGGTTTGTTGTCCATATCCATTCCATTCTTTTCCCCCCGCTTGTCCATTCCGTTCACGAGGCACGTGATCAGGTTGACGTCGACAATGCCGAAGCGGGCAAGGCATGAACAGCGTTCAAATCTGTTGTTCGGTCTTTTGGCTGTTTTGTTCTTTCTTGCGCTTGCGGGCCTTTATCTCAGTGTAAACCGA
>CACZNP010000186.1 GCA_902782545.1 uncultured Bacteroidales bacterium | reverse complement strand
GTTTGTGGTGGCTCTCGACCGTGAGCAGGCGCTTGAGCGCGCTCGCCAGATTCCTGGCTACGAGAATATCACTGCCGACGAGTTGCGCCACGACGAAGACGCCCTCGACACCTGGTTCTCGAGTTGGCTCTGGCCACTCTCGCTGTTCGACGGCATCAACAATCCTGGCAATGAAGAGTTCCGCTACTACTACCCCACGAGCGAACTGGTGACGGCCCCCGACATCATCTTCTTCTGGGTGGCCCGCATGATTATGGCTGGCTATGAGTATGCCGGCAAGATGCCGTTCAAGAATGTTTACTTCACCGGTATTGTGCGCGACAAGTTGGGACGCAAAATGTCGAAGTCGCTGGGCAACAGCCCCGACCCCATCGACCTGATCGACCGCTTTGGCGCCGATGGCGTGCGCATGGGCATGATGCTCAGCGCACCGGCCGGCAACGACATCCTGTTTGACGAAGCACTCTGTGAGTAGGGTCGCAATTTCAACAATAAGATTTGGAACGCTTTCCGTCTGGTCAAGGGCTGGCAGGTGAGCGACACCATCGAGCAACCCGAGCACAGCCGGCTCGCCGTGCAGTGGTTCACACAGATGCTCAACAACACGCTGGCCGAGGTCAAAGACCTCTTCGGCAAATTCCGTCTCAACGAGGCGCTCATGGCAATCTACCGCCTGTTCTGGGAAGACTTCTCGGCATGGTATCTCGAGATTGTCAAGCCGGCTTACGAGCAACCCATTGACCGTGCCACGCTTGACGCCACTTGGCACTTCTTCGACACTTTGCTGCGGTTGCTGCATCCGTTCATGCCGTTCATCACCGAGGAGTTGTGGCAACACATCGCCGAACGCAGCGAAGGCGAGAGCATCATGTATGCACCCATCCCTGAAGCCGAAAGCACCGACCGTTCCATCCTCGATGCCATGGCGCAAGCCAAGGAAATTGTGGGCGGTGTGCGCAATGTGCGCAAGAGCAAAAACTTGCCGCCACGCGAGGCGCTCACCTTGCAAGCGGTAGGAACGCTTGACAACCCGTTCAAGCCCATCATCTGCAAGTTGGCCGGACTGGACCACATCGAAGAGGTCAGCGCCAAAGATGCCACTGCGGCATCGTTCCTGGTGGGAACGCTTGAACTGGCAGTACCCTTGGGCAGCAGCATCAACGTGGAGGAGGAATTGGCGAAACTCGAGGCCGATTTGGCTTATGCACGAGGATTCTTGGCTACCGTGGAGAAGAAACTCTCCAACGAGCGCTTTGTGGCCAATGCCCCCGAGGCAGTGGTGGCCAACGAACGCAAGAAACAGGCCGATGCCATGAGCCGCATCGAGACCCTCACTGCCGCCATCGCCGCCCTGAAACAATAACACGACTCACAACCAAACGCATATTATCATGACTATATTACAAGACGGCAAACCCATTGCGCTGTGTAGCGACCATGCGGGCTACCAGACCAAGCAGGCCATCAAGCAGTGGCTCGATGAGCAAGGCATCGCCTACCGCGACTTTGGCACCTACGATGAGAAAAGTTGTGACTACCCCGACTTTGCACACCCGTGCGCGCTGGCTGTCGAGAGTGGCGAGTGCTATCCAGGCATTGCCGTGTGCGGCAGTGGCGAGGGCATCAACATCACCCTGAACAAGCATCAAGGCATACGATCGGCCTTGTGCTGGATTCCTGAGGTGGCACGCTTGGCACGCCAGCACAACAATGCCAACGTGCTGGCCATGCCTGGCCGATTCGTCAGCAACGACGAGGCCTTAGCCATGGTGCAGGCCTTTCTTGAGACGCCGTTCGAGGGCGGACGTCACCAGCGTCGCATCGACAAAATCCCCGTGCAGGATTAATTAGGGCTTCACGTACCTTCAACCACACAAATGGCGCGTCACTGATTGTGGCGCGCCATTATTCATTTTGGGTGACTGTCGTCTATTTAGTTTTCGAGCAAGAGGTTCACCAACTGGGTCACATCGGCGATACCCAACTCGCCATCGATGTTCACATCACCTCTCTTGGCCGACGCGATGAAGTCGACTTTGATGGTTTGGTCGAGAGCAGGCATTTCAATATCGATATGGACGCTGATGGCCATTTCATTGAACGATGCACTGAGCACCAGAGGCACATCTTGCAAATAGGGGCCGGCCCAATCATCTGGATTGGGGAACTGCTCGTTGCTGCCGGGCTCGATGCGGATGATATCATTGAAACTGACGTTCTTGAACTGTGCGCCCTCGGTGGCGGTGAGGTTTTTGAGTTCGATATTACCCACGGGCATGGGCTCACCCTCGAGATAAAACACAAAATTCTTGAGGCTGAAGTTGTAAGTGCCGTCCTCGTTCTGGTCCATGTTGATGGCCACGCCATCCTGAAGTCCACCCACACCGTTAATCGACACGGAGAGTTGTCCGGTGTAGGAGTTTGCCATCGCTGCCAACGTGCAAATCGCTGCAGCCAGAGTCATCATGATTTTTTTCATTTCTTTCTGCGTTTTTGTTTTTAATATAAATTATAAATTCATTTTAATCTTTGAACTGCTCCCCTAAGTAAGGGGAGTTTCGCAAAGCGACTGAGGAGTGTGCCTTGCTTGCGTGGTGGGCGTTGTCGCTGTTTTACACACTCCCTCGGCCTTCGGCCACTCCCCCTAAGTTAGGGGGAGAGTTTTTCACACACGCCCTCGGGGTCACTTGACAACTTTGGCAACGGAGGTGGTGCCGTCGGTCAAAGTCTTGACCACGACGTTCACCCCTGCAAAAGGCTTGTCGCTCATGCGGCCGTCAAGGCTCACGTACTTCACACTTGCCACTTGGTGAGCATTGATATCGTTCACACCTGTCATCACGCCCTTGCCGATGCGCAAGCGAGCGGGAGCGCCCGCAACCGCCGACGAAGGCAAGTAGCAGCGATAGGCTGCCAACGCGCCGCCATCGGTGAGCACAAACTCATCGTTGTAGAGCAGATAACCTTCGCCAATCGTTGTGGCTGTGACACTGCCAGCGAGCATACTGCTCACCGACTGGGTGGCACCATGATAAACGGGAGCACTCACCTCGGCTGCGGCGATATCGCTCTGCAACAGCACACCGACACCGGCAGGGATATAGTCTACAGGGGCAAGGGTCACCTCGTCGCCGCTCACAGAAGCCACTGTGTAAGCATTCACGCCATTGGGCAAAGCCAAGTCACGACCGGCAAAGTAACTGGCGTAGTGACGGTCGGCAGTGAAGGAGACACCCTCAAGCACAATCGGAGTTTCTTCACCGTTCACTGTCACCGTCATTTCGATGGGATCCACAGTGATGGTGTAGGTGCCTGCATCGGCAATCAAGTAATTGCCACTGCCAGTCTGCACCAAATCCTCGGGGTTGCCAAGCGTCATGGTTTTGTCGCTTGACGGGCCGTAGTAAGTGTTGCTCCAAGCATCGTTAGCGTCGGTCACAATCTTGAAACCTCCTGCCGGCAATACGGCGGGGCCATAAGTGTAATTGCCGCTGGCTTCGGCCATTTTGTAGTCGGCCCCTGTATTCCAGCCGTTCATGTCGCCTATCACATAAAGCGGATACACACCAGCCACCGAGAAAGCGCTCTCGGTAGGATCCAGGGTGAAAGTCCATTCTCCGGCAGGAAGACTGAAGTTGCCATCTCCTGTGCTCAAGCCAAACTGCGTTCCATTGGCGACTTCGGTGACGGTCACTGCATGGTATCCGCCTTCGGGACCCAGCCAGTCGCTGCCGTTCTTCACAAACTTAAACTCCCCTGCAAACTCTTGTGTGGTGGTGTATTTGCCATCCGATCCCAGCGTGAGTTCGACAGCAGTTGCGTTCCACCCAAAGGCAGCGCCAGTAAGATAATACTTGTCGGCCTGGGGCACAGCAACATTAATGACATACTCCACTGCCTGGCTCAGTTCCTGATTGTAGATACCGACAACAACACGGTAGCCATCGTCGGTTGCCTCTACGCTCTTGCCGGTGATGGCACCTTTGCCCAAATTGTCAAACGTGGCGGTGATGTCGGCCTCAGTGAGAGCGTCGCTGCCCGTGTAGGTGACGTTGTACTCGGTGGTGGCGGCATCGAAGGTAAAGCCTTCGAACTTGCTGCAAGTGATACCTGTCACCTCGCCGGTGTTGTACACCAGATAGATGTCGTCCACATAGAGTTTGTCACCCTCTGCGCCACCACCGGGAGTCGCGCTAGTGGAGATGGTGAGCAGCAGGTACTTGGGAGCGTCTGTAGTGGTCCCTTTTGAATAGTCAAAGTTTTCGCTCACTTGCTGCCATGCGCTGGTGGGCATAATGTTGCCGTTATCATTTTTTGCCTTGGCCACGATGTTATTGTAG
>CACZNP010000185.1 GCA_902782545.1 uncultured Bacteroidales bacterium | reverse complement strand
GCCCTTGCCGAGGAGTGCCCACAAGGATATTACATCCTCATCAAGGGTTCCAACGGCAACCGTCTGTTCCAATTGCCGGAGTCACTTTAAACCATCGTGCTGCCATGACCTGGGTGAAGTTGTTTTTGGGGAGCCTTGCGGTGAGTCTGTCGCTGGTTGCCACGGCCGCGTCGATGCCCGACGGGTGTAACTGCTTTTGTGTGATAGCCGGCCGCAACACCACCGTCGACGGCAGTGTGATGCTGGCCCACAACGAGGATGACAGCGGCGAGATGATGCTCAACATGTACGCAGTGCCGCGCCTCAATGGCAACAACGCTTATCTGTGGGGCGAGTTCCCCGGCACGAGTGTGTGCGACCATTTTCTCAACGAGTGGGGTGTGGCCATAGCCAGCGACGGATGCCCTTCGCGTGAGGATCGCGAAGATGTGACCGACGGCGGGGTGCTCTACGAGGTGCGCCTCACTGTCGCCCAGCGGGCGCACTCGGCGCGCGAGGCGGTGAAGATCATCGGCCATTTGGTGGAAACACGCGGCTATCAGGCCAGCGGCCGCACTTACGTCATCGCCGACCCTCACGAGGGTTGGATCTGTTCGGTGGTGAAAGGCCGTCACTGGGTGGCAAAACGCATTGCCGATGACGAAGTGATGGCCTTGCCCAACAACTACATCATCGATGAGGTGAACCTGGCCGACACGCTCAACTGCTATGGCGCACGTGATGTGGAAACTTATGCCCGGGAGCGCGGGTGGTACGACCCTGAGCGAGATGGCCGCTTCTCGTTCAAGAAAGCCTATTGCGACCCCTATTATTACACCTACGAGCACAACGTCATCCGCCAACTTTGCGCCCAGCAATATCTCACGGGCCGTAACGACTTGGTGCCTGACCCCGACACATTGCCTTTTGCCGTGAGGCCCAACCGCAAAATCGGCCTCGCCGACCTGATGCAAATCATGCAGTGCCACGGCGAGAACTCCGAACATAAGTTCGTGTACAAGCGTGAGCGACCGTGGAACCATCCAGTGGGCATTTGCACCGACGTGACCGTGTTGAGTGCCATCTTCCAGTTGCGTGCCGACCGTCCGCGCGAGGTGGGCTGTGTGATGTGGGTGTGCGCTGGCCGTCCCTGCACCGAGCATTACATACCATGGTATTTGGGCATCTCCCGCACGCCCGACTGCTGGCGCCGTTATGCATCGGCCGCCCAAGCAGTCAAGGACCATTTCACTGCCGTGGAGCACAAGCGTGACCAGTGGCCTCATCACATTTACTGGAAAGGGGTGGACCGTTGGGCCTCCTATGCCACCGACTGGCACAACGGCATCGCCGCCGTGCAACAGGCACGCGACAAACGGCAGGCAAAGGCATGCAAAGCCTTTGCCAAAATGGACAAAAAACTCCAGAAGTATTACGATCCACGCACCCTTCAGGTGAAAGACAGGGAGGCGATGGTGAAATCAATCAACGCCTTCACCGAGAAACTCTACCGGTGACCCCCGTTGTGCGCCTCACTTGATGCCTCGTTCGTTCAGGGCAGCCTGATAGCGGCGTGCATTGGCCATGTGGTCGGCATAATTCACCGCAAAATTGTGGTATCCGCTGAAATCATCGCGCGCGCACATATAGATGTAGTCGTGCTCGGGTGCGTTGAGCACTGCGTCGAGCGTGGCTTTCTCCGGCAAGCGGATGGGGCCCGGTGGCAACCCATCCACGCGGTAAGTGTTGTAGGGCGATGGGGTGAGTGTCATGGGCACCGTGAGCCGACGGATGGAGAAGTCGCCGATGGCAAACTTCACGGTGGGATCGGCTTGCAGGCGCATGCCAGTGTTCAGGCGGTTCATGTAGAGGCGCGCCACCTTGCCCCGCTCATCGGCCTTGGCTGTTTCTTCCTCAACGATTGATGCGATGATGGATACCTGTTCGGGGGTGAGCCCAAGGTGTTGGGCCTTGCTTCGCCGTTCCTCGTTCCAGAAACGGTTGTGGTAGTCATGCATGCGGTCGAGCATCTTCTCGGGGGTGATATCCCAGTAAAACTCATAACTGTCGGGCAGCAACATCGTGGCGATGTTGTCGTGAGTCTTGCCGTACTTGGCGCAGAGTGCGCTGTCGTTGAGAGCCTGCAGCATGGCTTCCTTCCCAGCCATGAATTTGTTCCCCCAGCGCTCGGCCCATTCGTCTAGTGTGCGCACATTGTTAAACGTGAAGCGGATTCCACTGGGCTGGCCGCTGCGAAGCAGTCGCATCACCTTGAAAGGACTGTCGCCCTTGCGCACCTTGAAGGCACCTTGCCTGCCACTCAGGTCGCTGCCCGTGAGCGATAGCAACCGTTGCACTCGTCCGGCAAACGTCGCATCGATGTTTTGTGCCAGCGAATCGCAAGCCGCTTGGGTGCTCGTTCCGCGCCGCAATTTCACCATTCCGTCGTCAGGGGCACCGGTCAAGAAAAAAGGCGCCAGCCACGCTGCCAGCACAAGCACCAGCAGTCCGGCACCGGCGATGGCCAGATTGCGGTTGTTGATTTCACGGTTTCCGATTTTCATGTTGTCAAATATATGAAAATAGTGTAGAGTTTTGGTGATAAGTTCGTTTTTTTCTATCTTTAGGGCATCAATCCTCTGTATTATGGAACAAAACTATCAAGACAATGAACGGCTGGTGGTGTTTGGCCGCTATGAGAACGCGGTGGATGCCAATATAGTGAAAGGTGTTCTCGAGACCAACGGAGTGTTGGCCGGAGTGATTGGCGACAGCACCGCCAACGCCTTGATGATGACCCCCATGGTGGTTGTGGTGTTTGAGCGCGACTTGGAGCGTGCCCGCAGCATCATGGAGTCGCAAGCCGAGGTGGGCGAGCCGCTGGAATCATAGGTCGAGCACCAACTCCACGGGGCAGTGGTCGCTGCCCAGCACGTCGGTGTGTATGTTGGCGGCGGTGATGTGCGGCGCAAGCCTGTCGCTCACCAAAAAGTAATCGATGCGCCAGCCGGCGTTCTTTTGCCGTGCCTGGAACCGGTAACTCCACCAGGAATACACCCCTTCCACATCGGGATGCAGATGTCTGAAGGTATCGGTAAACCCTGCGTCGAGCAACGTGGTCATCTTGTCGCGCTCTTGGTCGGTGAATCCGGCATTCTGCCGATTGGTTTTGGGATTCTTCAGGTCGATTTCCTGATGTGCCACGTTCAGGTCACCGCACACAATCACAGGTTTCTTCTTGTCCAATGAAAGCATGTAGTGGCGAAAATCGTCTTCCCAGCGCATGCGGTAGTCCAGCCGTCGCAGTCCATCCTGGCTGTTGGGGGTGTAGACCGTCACCAGGAAGAATTGTGGCATTTCCAATGTGACGATGCGTCCCTCATGGTCGTGTTCGTCAATGCCCATGCCCAGCGTCACATTCAATGGCTTGTGACGAGTGAAGATGGCAGTGCCGCTGTACCCTTTCTTGTCGGCGTAGTTCCAAAAACTCTCATAACCGGGAAAGTCAAGGTCCAGTTGCCCTTGTTGCATTTTGGTTTCCTGCAAGCAGAAGAAGTCGGCATCCAACCCGGCAAAGGTCTTCTCAAAGTCCTTTCCCACACAAGCCCTCAGGCCGTTCACGTTCCACG
>CACZNP010000184.1 GCA_902782545.1 uncultured Bacteroidales bacterium | reverse complement strand
TTTGTTAAAATTTTGATTTTTCACATTTATATGTTAATTTTGCATCGTTGAATTAACAAAAATGCGGCCAATAGACGTTTTTTGAAGTAAAAATGAAGAAATCAACCATCTGGATATTGACCATTGTCATGGCTTGCGCCTTTATAGGACTGCTTGCCGTGCAAATCATGTACATGGAGAACATGGTCAAAATGCGCAACGAGCAGTTTTCCGAGATGGTGATGCGCAGCCTGTACGGTGTCTCGACAATGCTGGAACAAAACGAAACAAAGTATTATCTTGACCAGGACTTGGACGAAGCCGAGGCTTCCTATGTACCCAGAGATTCCTATCAGAGCGGAAAGTTTGAATTCGCGCCCGAAGACACTACCGCCGCCGCATTTGTTGAAGACATCAAGATTCAACGGCCCGCCAACTTCAGCACCCTCAAGAACCTGAATGACAGTTATCAGAACAGACAGGAAATTCTCAAGGGACAATACCTCTACCAAAAAGGACTGCTCAACGAGGTGATTCTCACCATTCTGGCGCAATCAAGCAATCGTCCCATCATCGAACGCGCCGACTCCGCAACAGTGAGCGACTACCTCAAGTCCGAACTTGAGAACAACGGGCTAAAACTCCCCTATGAGTTTGCGGTGGTGAGCCGCGCCAACGGAATCGTCTACAAGACAGCACAGTACTCGCCAGAGTCGCAAAACGAAGTGTTCACACAAGTGCTCTTCCCCAACGACCCGCTCAACAAGCAAAACTACCTGAGCGTGACGTTTCCCACCAAGAGCGACTACATCTTCAAGTCCATCAAGTTCTTGATTCCATCCTTCGCGTTTACGTTTATCCTGCTCTTCGTTTTCCTTTACACCATTTTTGTGGCGTTCAAGCAGAAGAAACTTAGCGAAATCAAGAACGACTTCATCAACAACATGACCCACGAGTTCAAAACTCCCATCTCATCGATATCCATCGCGGCACAGATGCTCAGCGATGACTCGGTGCGAAAAAGTCCGGCCATGCTCAAACACGTGTCGACGGTCATCAACGATGAGACCAAGCGATTGCGCTTCCAGGTGGAAAAAGTGCTGCAGATGTCCATGTTTGACCGGAAAAATGCCACCATGCGACTCCAGGACGAGGATGCCAACGCCATTATCGACAGCGTGATCAACACTTTCAAACTCAAAGTGGAGAAGTACGGCGGTCACATCGATGCTCACCTCGACGCCGATGACCCCATCGTCAATGTGGACAAGATGCACTTTACCAACGTCATTTTCAACCTGCTCGACAATGCCATCAAGTACAGGCGCGAGGAAGAACCCCTGCAACTGGTGGTCACCACTCGCAATCCCAATGACGACAATCTGGAAATCACCATTCAGGACAACGGCATCGGCATCAAGCGCGAAGACCTGAAAAAGATTTTTGAGAAGTTCTACCGAGTGTCGACAGGCAACCGTCACGATGTCAAAGGATTTGGACTGGGACTGGCCTACGTGCACAAAATGATTACCCTTTTCGACGGAAGCATCCGTGCCGACAGCGAACTGGGAAAAGGATCGAAATTCATTATCACATTACCATTATTTAAATAACTATTGTTATGGAAGAAAAATTGAGGATTTTATTATGCGAAGACGATGAGAATCTGGGTACGCTCACAAGAGAATATCTGGAGGACAAGGGCTACAAGGCCGAACTCTTTGCCGACGGCGAAAGTGGTTACAAGGCCTTCCTGAAAGGCAAATACGACATCTGCCTGCTCGATGTGATGATGCCCAAAAAGGATGGGTTCCAACTGGCTCAGGAAATTCGCACCGTCAATAGCGACGTGCCCATCATCTTCCTCACAGCCAAGGCTCTCAAGGAGGACATCCTCGAAGGTTTCAAAATCGGGGCCGACGACTACATCACCAAACCCTTCAGCATGGAAGAACTGGTGCTGCGCATCGAAGCCATCCTGCGTCGAGTCAAGGGTAAAAAGGGTAAAGAAGTTACCGTCTACAAAATCGGCAAATTCACCTTCGACACCCAACGGCAGGTTTTGTTCACCAACGAGAAGAGCGACAACCTCACCACCAAAGAAAGCGAGTTGCTGAGCCTGTTGTGCGCACATGCCAACGAGATTCTTGAGCGTAATTTCGCCCTGAAGACCATCTGGATTGATGACAACTACTTCAACGCACGGTCCATGGACGTTTACATCACAAAGTTGCGCAAGAAACTCAAAGAAGACCCCGAAATCGAAATCATCAACATCCACGGCAAAGGTTACAAACTGATTGCTCCCGACGCCGAGGCCAAGTAATCACTGGTTTCCAACCCATCAAAAATGCAATATCCGATTGTGTGGATATTGCATTTTTTTCTTTTATTGGCTAACTTTGCAGGGTAACTAATGATTGACTATCATTCTATGAAGATATTTCTATTCCTTTTTCGCATTTACCAATGGGTCATTGCTGCCCCCATCTTATTGGTTCTCACCATCATCACAGCATTGGTCACCATGATAGGCACCTACTTCAACAAAAACTGGTGGGCCTACTACCCTCCCCGCTTGTGGGCTCGCTGCTGGTGCGTGCTGTTGGGGGTGAAGGTTGTCTTCAAGGGACGGGAGAATATTGACAAAAAAACCTCCTATGTCTTTGTGGCAAACCATCAAGGAGCATTCGACATTTTCTCCATCTATGGATACCTCAACCATGACTTCAAGTGGATGATGCGAAAAGGACTTGCCAACATCCCTCTTATTGGGGTTGCCTGCCAGCGTGCCGGACATATTATGGTCGACACACGCAGCGCACATGGGCTCAAAGAAACCATCGAACAGGCCGAGAAACAACTGCAAAACGGCACATCACTTGTCGTGTTTCCTGAAGGCCGACGCACCGATACCGGAAAAATGGGAGAGTTCAAGCCTGGAGCATTCAAACTCGCAGTGGAGTTCAACTTGCCCGTTGTGCCCATCACCATCGACGGCAGTTACCGGGTGATGCCCCGCTCCACGTTCAATGTCACGCCAGGCACAATCACCCTAACCATCCACGAACCCATCCTGCCCACTGAAGAGGGTCACAACATCTCTGAACTGAGCCAACAGTCACGGCGAATCATCGAGTCGTCGCTGTAACATTTCAACGACGGCGGGCCACACACTCCATCTCGATGAGCCAGCCACTGCGACACACTGGCGCATGAACCACGATGTGTGGCACATGGGGACAGGTGGTCTTCAGATAATTCATGACGGCAGTGCGGTCGCTGGCATCGCGCACATAAACCACATAATAACACACATCCTGCAGTGTCAAAGCGGCGTCGGACAACAGCGCGCCTATGTTCTCATGCACACGGGCAGCCTGGGAAAGGACATCGCCCTCATTGATAATCTGGCCGCGGCAGTTGATGCTGGCCGTACCGGCTATCAAACAGAATTTGTCGTCTCCTACCGTGAACCATCCTCCCCGCTCAAAGGCCACACCGTACTCATGGGTTCGGTTCAAGTGGTCAAGTGCCTCAAGATACTTGACATCAGCAGGAACCCCACACGCAGTGGTGAGAGTATCCATACTCACCAACGCGCCAGGCACGGAACTTGCTCCGCCAATGCCAGTGCTCACCAAAAAATGGGTGTCGGTTGTGAGACCATGGCGTGCAAACAAGTCATTGCGCGCTTTGACCATTCCAGCATAATTATTGTCAATGTCTCGCACATAAATCCATGTACGCAGGCAGTGATCGGCCAAATTCTGACCACATCGTTGCAGGCGCTCAATGTAGCGTTCCATCAGCAAAATGGTCTGTGAGTAGGAATCTTTTGCCACAGCCACATCTTCGTTGCTCAAGCGCCAGGTGTCATGAAGCACGGATGGCGCAGCCAAATCACTGCCCACCACCAAAAGGGCAATTTTTGCCCCTTCGGCCAGAGGTGGTTGCTCTATCACACTGTGCTCAACGGGCGCTATAAAGTCAGTATAGAGCCGTGATGCCATCAGCGACGCCATTTGGTTGGTCGCGTCACTCAAAAACACTTTTGTGAATGTCAGTCGGTATGATTTCGTGGCCATTGAGTCGATCAAACGGGTCATCTGTCCATGCAACTGGCCAAGTTGTTCCTGCCAACTCAACTCTCCTGAAGCCGTCAATGTGTGGTATTGATTCATGCGTAGTCTGTAACTGTGTTACAAAGTTACTATTAATTTCCTTATCTGAGCAGTCTTTTTCGTTTTTTTTTCACGGCATTTGCTCACCAATGATTGGTTTCCTATGTGAATTCAGATTCATTCCAGCATAAGGTACTATTGTCATCACATGTGCAAATTATTGGCACAAAATGACATTTTGTCATGCCTTTGTTGACCTATTTCATCATTGGCACATGTGTTGCTAATACACATTTGAACAATTAGAACAAAAGAAAAGAAAGGAGAATAACAATATGAATTTCAACAATTTCACTATTAAAAGCCAAGAGGTCGTACAAAAGACTATTGAGATTGCGAGGGCAAACGGCAACCAAGCCATTGAGCCTTTGCACTTGCTCAAAGCATTGATGACCGAAGGCGAATCGGTCGTAAAGTACATTTTCCAGAAACTCGACATTGCCCCAACAATGATTGAGCGCCCTTTGGAAACCCGACTGTCCGCCCTGCCACACGTGAGCGGGGGTGAGCCTTATCTGAGCAACGAGGCAAGCCAGGTTCTGCAAAAAGCCAACGACATTGCCCAAAAGAACGGTGACCAATATGTGACCGTTGAGGCCATTCTATTGGCTTTGTTCATTGTGCCATCTGAAGCCTCTACCCTTCTCAAGGATGCAGGAGTCACCCAAAAGGACTTGGAAACGGCCACTGCCGAATTGCGCAAGGGAAAGAAAGCCAATGGTCAAGAGGCCGAAGAGCAGTACAATGCACTGAGCAAATACGCCATCAACCTGAACGAGCGCGCTCGACAGGGAAAACTGGACCCAGTGATTGGTCGCGATGACGAAATTCGCCGAGTGCTCCAAATTCTGAGCCGACGCACAAAAAACAACCCCATCCTGATTGGTGAACCGGGAACGGGAAAAACTGCCATCGTCGAGGGACTGGCACAGCGAATTGTACGCGGAGATGTTCCTGAGAACCTGAAAATGAAGCAAGTCTACTCGCTCGACATGGGAGCACTTATCGCTGGCGCAAAGTACCAGGGCGAGTTTGAGGAGCGACTGAAGGCTGTCATCAACGAAATCACCCAAGCGGGTGGAGAAATCATTCTGTTCATTGACGAAATCCACACACTGGTGGGTGCCGGAAAGAGCAGCGGAGCAATGGATGCGGCCAACATTCTCAAGCCGGCATTGGCAAGAGGGGAACTGAGAAGCATTGGTGCCACCACTCTCGATGAGTACCAAAAGTACTTCGAGAAGGACAAAGCGTTGGAGCGTCGTTTCCAGATTGTGATGGTCGATGAGCCCGACGAGGAAAGCGCAATTGCTATCCTGCGAGGACTGAAAGAGAAATACGAGAACCATCACAAAGTACGTATCAAAGATGACGCAATCATCGCAGCCGTGCAATTGAGTCAACGCTACATCAGCGACCGCTTCTTGCCCGACAAAGCCATTGACCTGATCGATGAAGCAGCCGCAAAACTGAGAATCGAAATGGACTCGGTGCCGCAAGGGCTTGACGAGATTTCCCGAAAAATCTCACAATTGGAGATTGAACGGGCCGCAATCAAGCGCGATGGTGATGCTCAGCGCATTGCCGACTTGGACAAACAGATTGCCGACATGAAAGAACGTGAACGTGATTACAACGCCAAGTGGCAGAGCGAGAAAGAACTCATCAACCGCATCCAACAAAACAAAATCGACATTGAACAACTCAATTTCGATGCCTAGAGGGCCGAGCGAAATGGAGATTATGCACGTGTGGCCGAAATCCGCTATTCTCTCATCACCCGCAAGCAGGACGAGAACAAGCAACTCCAGGAAAAACTTCGCAGTATGCAAGGCGACAAGGCACTCATAAAGGAAGAGGTGGAAAGCGACGATATTGCCGACGTGGTTAGCCGATGGACCGGAATTCCCGTCACCAAGATGTTGCAGAGCGAAATGGACAAATTGCTCCATCTTGAGGAAGAACTGCACAAGCGTGTGGTGGGACAGGACGATGCCATCAAAGCGATCAGTGATGCAGTGCGGCGCAGCAGGGCTGGTCTCAACGACCCACGACGCCCCATTGGTTCTTTCATTTTCCTGGGCACCACTGGTGTGGGCAAGACCGAATTAGCCAAAGCGTTAGCCGATTACATGTTCAATGACGAGAACATGATGACGCGTATCGACATGAGTGAGTATCAGGAAAAGTTTGCCGCCACAAGGCTCATCGGAGCGCCTCCGGGCTATGTGGGTTACGACGAGGGAGGACAACTCACCGAAGCCGTCAGACGCAAGCCATACTCTGTGGTGCTATTCGATGAAATTGAGAAAGCGCATCCCGACGTGTTCAATGTGTTGCTTCAAGTTCTTGACGATGGAAGGCTTACCGACAACAAAGGACGCACCGTCAACTTCAAGAACACCATCATCATCATGACCAGCAACCTGGGGTCAAGCCGCATTCGTGAGCAATTTGAGCACATCAATGCCTCTAACCGCCAGGAAATCATTGACCGCACACGCAACGAGGTGATGGAACTTCTCAAACAAACCATCCGGCCTGAGTTCCTGAACCGAATTGATGATGTGATTATGTTCTCACCGCTCGATGAAAACGAAATCGAACAGATTGTACGGTTGCAACTTGCCGGAGTCAAGAAAATGCTTTCGCACAACGGCATCACACTCGATGCCACCGATGAGGCCGTCAGGCTGCTGGCCAACGCCGGATATGACCCGGAATTTGGTGCGCGACCGGTGAAACGGGCCATACAAAACATGGTACTCAACCCTCTGAGCCGCGACATCATCGCGCAAAGGGTGAACCGCGACAAGCCCATCGTGCTCGATTCGGCGGGTTCCGAACTGGTGTTCAGAAATTGAACAATCCCATTCTTGTTGAGTCACAGCGTTGCTTCAGCAGCGAGCGCTGTGGCTCATTTTATTTTGGTAATTGGAATAAAATGCTTAACTTCGTGACGTGATGAACGTGCGAGAATCAAAACAGTTAAGTGTTGCCTTATGGGCCGTGTGGTGCATTGCATGCCTTGTTTTTTTTCAAGGCTTCTATTGTCATCACCTGTTTTTCAATGAACAGAACCACCTGTTCGTTTACACGTGGGATCAATTTACTTCTTATTTTCAACGACCGGCTTCGCTTGCATGTTTGACGGGTGACTTTCTGACCCAATTTTATTACTATCAATTTGCAGGTCCGGTTGTTCTCACGGTTTCTCTGTGGGTTACCGCATTGTTGTTCTATTTCACATGCCGGCGAATGGGTGCCTCAAAACTCATCGCCAC
>CACZNP010000183.1 GCA_902782545.1 uncultured Bacteroidales bacterium | reverse complement strand
GACAGTTCGGTGGAGCGCGGTGAACCTGCGACATTTGGCGTGGGGCAAGTGATTCCAGGATGGGTCGAGGGTCTGCAACTGATGCAAGAGGGCGCAGCCTATCGTTTCTTTATCCCCTCGGAGTTGGCCTACGGCAAGTACGGTACTGGCCCCATCCAACCCAATTCCACACTTATATTCGATGTGCAATTGATCAAAGTGAACAAATAACAAACATAATACTTTTTATAAACCAATTATGAAGAAAATCATTTCTATCGCTATGGTTGCTCTTATGGTACTGGTTGCCGTGAGTTGCAACGAAAAGAGCGCCAACAAGGCTACTGCCCTGAGCGACTCGGCTAACGCCATGTTCGGTGACTTCACCGGCAGTATCATCAAATTCCAATCGCAGCGCGACTCGGCACTCGACAAGGCTGCATTCATGCGTGGTATGGAATACATGCTTGGTGGCGACACCGCCCAAAGTTTCATCACCGGTATGAGTTTTGGTATGCAATTGATCAACGAGGTTCAACGCATGACCAAGAACGGCATTAATTTTGACAAATCGTTGTTCATGAAGCACTTTGAGAAAGCCATGAACCAGGATTCCACGCTCAACGAGCAGGCTCTGCAACAGTTGCAGATGGATTTCCAAAGCCTGATGCAGCGTGCCGAGCGTGAGGCCAAGGAAAAAGATCCCAAGGTGGTCGAGAACCTCAAGGCCGGAGAAGCCTATTTGAATGAGGCGGTGAGCAAGAAAGGCTTCACCAAGACTGCCAGCGGCCTCGCTTACAAGGTGGAGAAAGAAGGCCAGGGCGAGAATTTCAAGGACAACGACGTGGTGCTTGTGAAATATACAGGCCGCCACATCGATGGCAAGGAATTCGATTCTTCGAAGGAGAATCCTGTTGCTTTCAATCTGAACCAAGTGGTGCCCGGTTTTGCCGAGATGCTTAAACTCATGAAACCCGGCGAGAAAGCCACTGTGATCATTCCCGGTAGCCTGGCCTATGGTATTGATGGACAGTCCAACCCCATGTCCGGAGAGCAGGTGATTGGTCCCAACGAGACCCTTGTGTTCGACATTGAGGCTGTGGGCTTGCAAGAGAAGAACGAGAAATGATAATACCTTTAAGGACAAAAAAATGAGAGCGATTTCGCTCTCATTTTTTTGTTTTGTTGTGTTCGCTTGGGCTCAGTTGCAACCACCCTCGCAGTCGTGGCAATGGTCGTGGTCGCATCCGCAGTCGCAATGATGGTGCTTGGGGGCGAGTTCATCGGGCGTGGCATCCCTCACAAGCAACACTTTGCCCTCATATTTCACACGCTCACCGGCAAGTTGGTGGTTAAAGTCAAGAGTCACTTCGTTGTCGTCGACTGCCACCACCATTCCGTCCATGCGATAGCCTTCTTGCGTCTGCATGGGAACAATGGCACCTGGTTTCACCTTCTCGTCATCGAATTTGCCATCAATGACAAAAGTGTCCTTCGACAATTTCACGATCAAGTTCTCATCCTTGGGGCCAAAGGCTTGCTCGGGTTCCAGGGTAAACGAGAAAGCGGCACCCTGTTCCAGATTCTCAATGCCTGCCGCAAACCCCTCGATCATGCCTGGGTCATGTCCAAAGACAAAGCAGTCGGGGTGCTCGCTGGTGAATTGGTAGACGGTGAGTTCTTCTGTGCCATTGACCACAAAGATGTCGTAGGCCAGTTCAACGTATTTTCCGTGTTTGATGGTTTCCATAAAAATGATTTTAAATGATTCTTGCCGCAAAGGTAAGGAAAATTGAGGCAAATTAAAATATATTTTTGTAATTTTGCGCAAGATGATAGAAGTGAAACATATCGTGAAGAGTTATGGTGCCCTGCAGGTGTTGCGCGATGTGAGCGTGAGCATCCGCCAGGGCGAGATTGTGTCGATTGTCGGTGCCAGTGGCGCCGGCAAGACCACATTGTTGCAGATCATAGGCACCCTTGACCGTCCCGACAGCGGTTCGGTGCTTTACGATGGCAAAGATGTGTTGGCTCTCAAAGACAAGGCGCTGGCTCGTTTCCGTAACCGTAACATTGGCTTTGTGTTCCAGTTCCATCAGTTGTTGCCGGAGTTCACCACCGTGGAGAATGTGTTGATGCCGGCACTCATTGGGGGAAGCAATCGTGCTGAAGCCCACACCCGCGCCCGTGATTTATTGTCGTTCATGGGGTTGGCCGACCGCCTGGACCACAAGCCTGCCCAGTTGTCGGGCGGTGAACGCCAGCGCGTGGCGGTGGCACGTGCCCTGATCAACCAGCCACAGGTTATCCTGGCCGATGAACCCAGTGGCAGCCTCGACACACAAAACAAACAGGAGTTGCATCAACTCTTCTTTGACCTTCGGGACAAATTCAATCAAACGTTTGTCATCGTCACGCACGATGAGTCGCTCGCCGCTAAGGCCGACCGTACGTTGCGCATGAGCGATGGCATGATTGTGAGCGGTGAGCAATGAGGTGGCTGGCACACATAGCATCCCTGACTCTGGTGGTGGTTTTCGTTGTCGCTTGTGACGACGGTAAGGACCTCGATGCATCCTATACCGACTACCGCTATGACTTGGTCACCTATTTGGGGCCCACAGCATCGGGCACGCAACTTTTCCAATTGGTAGGACGTGACGATGCTCCCAGTGTGACCCTTGAGGGTACCGTGCAGGTGCCAAAGGGTGTGTTGGTGAACCACCGAGTGCTGTTGCGGTATGATTTCGAGGACCGTTCCTCCACCGCGCAGCACCGCCCTGTGAAGGCATATGGTTGCAGCGCCATCATCAGCGACTCCATCCGTTACAACGCATTGCCACTGAACCGTTATCCGCAGCATCCTGTGCGGCTTCGCAGCCTGTGGCGCACGGGCGATTTCATCAACTTGCACTGCCAAGTGGAGTACACAGGCAAGGCGCGCCTGTTTTTCCTGATGATTGACAGCGCCACCATTGCCTCCGACACGGTTCAGTGCTATTTGGTCCATGACCCACGAACCGACTCAACGCAGTGGTGGCGGGAGTGCTATGCGTCGTTTCATGTGGGGAATGTATGGAAACGGCCCACTTGCCGCGTGCTTCGCATCAACATCAACGACAAGACCTTTCCCGATGTGCATAGTCGGGATATTGTAAAACCCTAATTGACAAGATTATTAACCAAAACAAACAATAACACAATGGAAAACAACGAGAACAAGAAACAGATACAAATTGAGGTTCCCACCGAAGAGATGCAGGGGCGATACAGCAATTTGGCCGTCATTACCCACGGACCCAACGATTTTTTCCTGGACTTGATACTGTTGGCTCCCAACACCCCCAAAGCCCGTGTTCAAAGCCGCGTGATCATGACTCCCGAGAATGCCAAACAATTGCTGGCCGCTTTGCAGCAAAATATCCAAAAGTACGAAATGACTTATGGAGAGATCCGTCCGCGCAATGCCGGCAGTGGCAACGGCCCCATCAACTTCCCTATCCCCAAAGGCCAAGCGTAAGCGATCACTTTTTATTTTAATGAATGGATAGTGCGGGAAACCAATCACTCTTAACCCCTTAAACACCTTTTACTTCATGCTTCATCCGCTTTACATCTATAATACGCTCACACGGCGCAAAGAGCAGTTTGTGCCGCTCAGCGAGCCCCACGTGGGCATGTATGTTTGTGGCCCCACTGTTTATGGCGATCCGCATCTGGGACACACACGCCCAGCCATCACCTTCGACGTGCTGTTCCGCTACCTGAAGCAACTGGGCTACAAAGTGCGCTATGTGCGCAACATCACCGATGTGGGACATCTGGAACATGATGCCGATGAAGGCGAGGACAAAATCGCCAAGAAAGCCCGGCTTGAGCAGTTGGAGCCCATGGAAGTGGCGCAATACTATCTGCGCCGCTATCACGACGCCATGCGACTGCTCAATGTGTTGCCTCCAAGCATCGAGCCCCAAGCCACGGGCCACATCATCGAGCAACAACAACTCGTCCAGGAAATCCTCAACAACGGCTTTGCCTACGAGAGCAATGGCAGTGTCTATTTCGACATAGAGAAGTACAACAAGCAACATCGCTACGGCACTCTGTCGGGACGCAACCTCGACGATGTGATCAATGCCAGCCGAGAACTCGACGGTGTGGGCGAGAAACACAATCAGGTGGACTTTGCTCTGTGGAAAAAGGCTCAACCCGAGCACATCATGCGCTGGCCGTCGCCGTGGAGCGAGGGCTTCCCGGGCTGGCACTGCGAGTGCACGGCCATGGGGCGCAAGTATCTGGGCCGCCACTTCGACATCCACGGTGGTGGCATGGACTTGGTGTTTCCTCATCACGAATGCGAGATTGCGCAGGCCGTAGCCAGTCAGGGCGACGAGATGGTTCATTACTGGATGCATAACAACATGATAACCATCAACGGGCAAAAGATGGGCAAGTCGTTAGGCAATTTCATCACCCTGGAACAATTCTTTACGGGCGAGCACGAACTGCTCACCCAGGCTTATACGCCGATGACCATCCGTTTCTTTATTTTGCAGGCCCACTACCGTGGCACAGTGGATTTTTCCAACGAAGCGCTGCAGGCCGCCGAGAAGGCCTACGAGCGGATGATGGACGGTTGGCACCGTTTGCAGGACCTCAAGCCGGCTGACGTTTCGACGGTGTCGGTGTCGGAGTTCGCCAGCCGTTGTGCCGAGGCGATGAACGACGACCTGAACACGCCTGTGGTCATTGCCACGCTGTTCGATGCCTGCCGTGTCATCAACCAGGTGAACGATGGTCATGCAACCCTCACCCAGGCCGATATCGACACATTGCGCGACTTGTTCCAAACTTATCTCTTCGATGTGCTTGGTGTGGCCGACGACGCTGCCGGAGGCGAAGGGGTGAATTTGGAGCCTTATCGCCGTGCCGTGGATTTATTGCTCGAAGTGCGTCGCAGCGCCAAGGCCAATAAAGACTGGGCCACAAGCGACCTGATTCGCGACCGCTTGAACGAAGCGGGGTTCGATGTGAAGGACACCAAAGACGGTTTTGAATGGAAAGTCCGCTGATCACGGTCATTGTTCCTGTCTACAACGTGGAACCTTATCTTCCGCGTTGCATCGACAGTGTGCTCTCGCAATCCTATCGCAACATCGAGGTGCTCGTCGTCGACGATGGGTCGACCGATGGCAGTCCATCCTTGTGCGACTACTATGCTGAGCACGACGACCGTGTGCGTGTGGTGCACGAACCGAACCGAGGCTTGTCGGAGGCGCGAAACACAGCCCTGAACCTCATGCGAGGGTCGCTGGTGACGATGGTCGACGGTGACGACTGGCTGGCGCCCGAAGCCTTGACAACATTGAGCGAAGCAATTGTTGCCCACGATGCCGATGTGGCGGTGGGCCGCTGGCAATTGGTCCCCGATGGCGAGAATCCCGCTCCCCCTACGTCCCCCACGCGGCCTGCCAAGGTTTTTACCCGCGACGAAGCCATCGACGAGGTGTTTTATCAGGGTGTGCTCACCAACTCATCGTGCAGCCGGCTGTTCAAATCCGAGATTTTTCAATCGCTTCGCTATGAGCCTGGGTTGCTCTACGAGGATCTGGCCTTGGTGTATGACATCCTACTGCAGACCCAACGTGTGGTCTACACGCCTGCGCTGGTCTACTATTACCGCCAGCGCCCCGATAGCATCACGGGCCTGTTCACCCCCCGCAGGGCACAAGTGGTGCGCATTCTCAAGGACCTGGAGCAGCGCGTTGCCGTCGAAGCGCCCCGTCATCTGCCAGCGGTGCGTTCCCGCTTGTTGAGTGCTTGTTTCAATATTTTGCTGCTTTGCCCGCAGGACGATGAGATGACCCGTTCCATCGCGTCGCGTTGCTGGCAGGGAATTCGCCGCTTGCGCCTGCGCTGTCTCATTGACCCGAGGGTTCGTTCAAAAAACAAACTCGGCATTTTGGCATCTTTTGCCGGCAAACGCCTTTTCCTTGCGGTTTTCGGTAATAAGGGGGTGGAAAAATGATAGTTTTGAAGGAAAAAGCACAATTTTTGTTGTAATTATTTTGATAATTCGCTGGCGTGATATATATTTGCCAAACCAAGAGATTTGGCCTAGATGGCTGTATCTGTTTGGCAACCTATCGTTTGTGAAGTTTATTAAGATTGATACATATCTAATACGTATAATACCATGATCATTTGGGTTTAGTTAAAAGTTTTTAGGCTTCAGAACACTGAAAAACATGGAACCGGAAGGCTGTGAAGTCTCCCGGTTTTTTTGTGTTGTATTTAGTTGTGTTGTGTTTACACAGGCTGGCAAACAAAGCCCGCGGCCTGCAGGTGTTCCCAGAACTCCGGATAAGACTTGCTGACCACTTCTGGGTCCTCGATGACAAGGCCTGGATGGCAAATGGCTGCCGGAGCAAAGGCCATGGCCATGCGATGGTCGTGATAGGTGGCAATGCGAGGTTCCGGCATCGGTTCCACACGTTGGCGGTTCCACGAGAGGGCGTCATTGCCTTCGATGGTGATGGCATAGCCCAACTTGGCCAACTCGCTGCGCAGCGCTTCCAGTCGGTCGGTCTCTTTGATGCGGAGCGACCGCAGGCCTGTGATGCGGAACGGCCTCCCTTGCAGGCAGCATACCACCACGATGGTTTGTGCCAGGTCGGGTGTGTCGGCAAGGTCGGCAAAATAGGGGCATTGACACACCGGTGTGTTCGCCAGGTGCAGTCCGTTGTCCTCGAAACGGGCTTTCACGCCCAATGCGCGGAACAGGTTCCTCACCAGGCTGTCGCCTTGCAGGCTCTCCTCGTTCAGGCCCTTCAGCACGATGTCACTGTCGGGCATCAGAGCCGCCATGGCAAACCAGTAGGAAGCGGCACTCCAGTCACCCTCCACCGCGCAATCGTGCCACACATACTTCCCTGCAGGCACTGTGACCGTGTTGCCCTCAAAACTGCACCTCACCCCCATCTGCTCCATGAGTTGACGCGTCATGTCGATATAAGGACGGGATATGATCTCGCCAGTGAGATGCAAGGTGCCACCGCCGATGGTGGGCAAAATCATCATCAGGGCCGACACGTACTGCGAACTCACATCGCCCGGCAGCACCAAGTCGGTCCCAGAGAGAGATTTCCCGACGATGCGCAGAGGCGGGAACCCCTCACGCCCGCCGTAGGTGATGTCGGCACCCAGTCTGCGCAGCGCATCGACAAGGACACCGATGGGGCGCTCACGCATCCTCTCGCTGCCGTCGATGGTCACAATCCGCCCGGGGTTCGACGCACAGTAAGCCGTCAGAAAACGCATAGCCGTGCCCGCAGCACCCACGTTCACGGCACAAGCACCCTCCACAAGTCCCCTGCGCAGTGCAAGCGAGTCGTCGCAATCGGGTATACGGGCTATTTCTCCCTCCCCACCGCTGAGCGCACGCAGCAACAGCAAACGGTTGCCGATGCTCTTGGACGACGGCAACCACACGCTGGCCAATACGCGGCCTGGCACTGTGAGACGGATTCCACCCATATCTATTGTGCAAAATTAGTGCAAACCGAGCGCAAAAGCAAATGAGAACGAAATTTTTCAATTCATTTTGTTCTTGCCAGTTGCCCCTACATTGGAATTCGCCAGTTGCTGTCACTTGGAAAAAATCAAACAAGTTTTGCTTTTTCTCTCGCTTAATCGTAACGTTCGCTGCGGACTTTGTCCTCGCGCAAGTTACTGTCACTCGGAAAAATCAAATTAAACTTTGCTTTTTCTCTCGCTTAATCGTAACTTTGCAAGTTAAAATGTAGTTTTTGCCGAAATGACACTGATTGATACGATAATATTGCTGATTGTGCTGGGAGGGCTGGTGATAGGCTACCGCAAGGGCCTGTTCAAGCAGTTGGCCTCCATCATCAGTTGGGTGGTAGGCATAACGGTGACGCTGTTGCTGGGCGATGAGGTGACAAAGTTGTTCCTGGCCTTGAACCCCAGTGCCGCGGATTGGCCGCTGTCAGGGATCACCGTGAAGGTGGTTGCGCTGAGCCTGTTTTTCCTGCTGGTGACGCTTGTTTTGCGCGTGGTGGCGCGGTTGCTCAAGACCGTTGTGCGTGCGGTACGTTTGGGATGTGTGGACAAGTGGGGAGGCGCAGCGCTGTTTGTGTTCAAGTATGTGTTCCTGCTGAGCATAGTCCTGAACCTGTACTATGCCTATAATCCAGATGCCGAGACCTTTGGCACCAAACACATGCTCAACAACAAGCCTTACGAGTTTGCTCTGGATCTGATGCCCCGTGTGCTTGGTGCCGACAAGATGCCCAGCGACTCGCTGCTTTTGTACCGCATGGCTGCCCCTGATGTGGCCGAATGCGAGAAGCAACCGGCAGAATGAATGTTGAACTTTTAAACCTGCAATAACGTGACTGACAACCAACAGTTCATCGCCCAGGCGGCAAACGAGGAATACAAGTACGGTTTTGTGACCGACGTGGACACCCATGTGCTGCCCAAGGGCCTCAACGAGGACGTGATCAGGGAGATCTCGCGCCTCAAGCAGGAGCCACAATGGCTACTGGACTTCAGGCTCAAGGCCTTTGCGCACTGGCGCACCCTTGAGCAGCCGTCGTGGGGACAACTCAAGTTGCCGCCCATCGATTACCAGGCCATCAGTTACTATGCCGCTCCCAAAAAGAAAACAGACGGCAACACCGGCGAGATGGATCCCGAACTGGTGAAGACGTTCGACAAACTGGGCATCCCGCTCGAGGAGCGGATGGCACTAAGTGGCATGGCCGTTGACGCCATCATGGACAGCGTGAGCGTGCGGACTACTTACAGTGAGCGGCTGGCCGAGTTGGGCGTGATTTTCTGCCCCATCAGTGAGGCGGTGCGCGACTATCCCGACCTGGTTAGGCGTTACTTGGGCCGAGTGGTGCCCTACACGGACAACTTCTTTGCCGCGCTCAACTCGGCGGTGTTCAGCGACGGCTCGTTTGTCTATATCCCCAAGGGCGTGCGTTGTCCCATGGAACTGTCGTCATATTTCCGCATCAATGCGGCGCAGACGGGTCAATTTGAGCGCACGCTCATCGTGGCAGACGACGACAGTTATGTCTCGTATCTGGAAGGGTGCACTGCACCCATGCGCGATGAGAACCAGTTGCATGCCGCCATCGTTGAGATTGTTGTGGAAGACCGTGCCGAGGTCAAATACAGCACCGTGCAGAACTGGTATCCGGGCGACAAGGACGGCAACGGGGGCATCTATAACCTTGTGACCAAGCGAGGCTTGTGCCGTGGCGACCACAGCAAACTGTCGTGGACACAGGTCGAGACGGGGAGCGCCGTCACGTGGAAGTATCCCAGTTGCGTGTTGGCCGGTGACTATAGTGTGGGAGAGTTCTACAGCGTGGCTCTCACTCGCAACTACCAGCAAGCCGACACTGGCACCAAAATGATACACCTGGGGCGTAACTCCACATCCACCATCGTGTCGAAAGGCATCAGTGCGGGACACAGCCAGAACAGTTATCGTGGATTGGTGAAAATAGCCCCCAAGGCCACAGGCTGCCGCAACTACACTCAGTGCGACTCGCTCTTGTTGAGCGACACCAGCGGAGCGCACACGTTCCCAGTGATTGAGGTGGACAACGACTCCAGTGTTGTGGAGCACGAGGCCACGACGAGCAAAATCAACGAGGAGCAGATCTTCTACTGCAACCAGCGTGGTATCCCCACCGAGGATGCCGTGGGGCTTATTGTCAACGGCTACGCCAAAGAGGTGATGCAGAAACTGCCTATGGAGTTTGCTGTTGAGGCCCAGAAACTGCTGTCGGTATCGCTCGAGGGCTCGGTGGGATAAAGTAAGAATGAATTTTGAACAAAACGAAATATGCTAGAGATTAAAGATTTACGGGCCTCGGTCGAGGGCAAAGAGATATTGAAAGGGGTGAACCTGACGGTTCGTCCGGGTGAGGTGCACGCCATCATGGGACCTAATGGCAGTGGCAAGAGCACGCTCAGCGCCGTCCTCACAGGCAATCCGGCCTACACGGTGACAGGCGGACAGGTGACCTTTGGCGGCAAGGACTTGCTGGCACTCTCGCCCGAGGACAGAGCGCACGAGGGACTGTTCCTGAGTTTTCAATACCCAGTGGAGATTCCCGGGGTGTCGATGGTGAACTTCATGCGCGCTGCGGTGAACGAGAAGCGCAAATATCAAGGACTGGAGCCGATGAGTGCCAGCGACTTCCTGAAACTCATGCGGGAAAAACGTGCGGTGGTGCAACTCGACAACAAACTGGCCAGCCGAGCCGTGAACGAAGGCTTCAGCGGTGGAGAGAAGAAGCGTAACGAGATATTCCAAATGGCCATGTTGGAGCCAAGGCTGAGCATCCTTGACGAGACCGACAGCGGGCTTGACATCGATGCCTTGCGCATTGTGGCCAGTGGCGTCAACACGCTCAAGAACCGCGACAACGCCACCATTGTGATCACGCATTATCAGCGGCTGTTGGACTACATCAAACCCGACTTTGTGCACATTCTCTATAAAGGCCGCATCGTGATGAGTGCCGGTCCCGAATTGGCGCTTGAACTTGAGGAAAAAGGATACGACTGGGTCAAAGACTCGATGGATAATTGATTGTTGTTGTTTAATGATTCAGATGATGTCGGCCCTTTCTCAATACATCGACTTGTACCGTAACCACCGCGATGCGTTTCACACAGGAGCACCACAAGCGATGAACGACCTTCGAGGCGTGGCCCTGTCGCGACTTGAAGTGGCGTCGCTGCCCCGCAAGGGCTCCGAGGACTATGAGGCCACCGACTTGTCAAGCGTGTTGGCCGATGACTTCGGGGTGAACGTGAACCGCCGCGACTTCGATGCCGATGTGGCACAAGCCTTCCGCTGCGATGTGCCCAACATGAGCACAAACCTTTATTTCTGCCTTAACGACAGGTACCATCCCAGCCGCACGGCCTTACTGCACGACCAGGGAGGTGTTGTCGTTGAAACCTTCCGGCAGGCAGCACACAAACACCCGCAGTTGCTTGCTGGGCATTATGGGCGGCTTGCGGGGCTTGACAACCCCACCGTGGCACTCAACACACTGCTCGCTCAAGACGGACTGCTCGTCTACATCCCCGACGGTGTGACTGCCGAAAGACCCATACAACTGGTCAATATTCTCACTGCCGCCATGCCCATCATGGCGGTGAGAAGATTGCTCATCGTAGTGGGGCGCGAAGCGCATGCCAAAATGCTCGTGTGTGACCACTCACAACTCACCACCACCCAAGCACTGGCGTTGCAAGTGGTGGAGATTGTGGCGATGGAGAACTCCACATTCGACTACTATGACCTGGAGGAGAGTACGGCCACCAATCGGCGCATCTCATCGCTATTTGTCGACCAACGGGCCGGCAGCAATGTGCTTATTGACGGAATCACGCTCACCAACGGTTTCACCCGCAACAACTACCGCATCGAGGTCAATGGCGAGCATGCCGACACCCAATTGATGGGCATGACAGTGGCGAGTGGCCGGCAACATGTCGACACACACACCTTTATTGCACACAACGCACCGCGTTGCCACAGCAATGAGATGTTCAAGTATGTGCTTAACGATGAGGCGGTGGGAGCCTTCGCAGGACGTATTTTGGTGCGACCGGGATGCCCTCGTGTGGAGGCTTATCAAGGCAACCGCAATTTGTGTGCCTCGCCCGAGGCAAGAATGTACACCAAGCCTCAACTCGAAATCTATACCGACGACGTGAAGTGCTCACACGGCACCACCATTGGACAACTCGACGAGGAAGCCCTGTTCTATATGCGAAGCCGCGGCATCGGTATCGATGTGGCTCACACCATGCTCATGCAGGCCTTCATGAGCGATGTCATCGACGCAGTGCGCATGGACTTGCTGCGCGACCGTCTGCGCCATTTGGTGGAAAAACGCTTCAACGGATCGCTGGCCTCGTGCGCCAATTGTGTTTCATCTTGCAAAACCCCAAACTAATGGATATCAACCATATCAGGGAGGATTTTCCCATTCTCAGCCGTCACATCGATGGGCGTCCGCTCATCTACCTCGATACGGCGGCCACTTCGCAAACACCGCGTCAGGTGGTGGAAACCATCCAGCAGATGTATTACCAGCACAAGGCCAATGTGCATAGGGGAGTACACACCATCTCGCAGGAGGCCACCAACTTGCTTGAGGCCACACGAAGCAAGGTGCAACGCTTCATTCATGCCGCCAGTACCGACGAGATTGTTTTCACCCGTGGGACCACCGAAGGCATTAACCTGGTGGCATCGTCGATGGGCGACCGTTTTGACAACGGTGATGAAATCATCCTCACAACCATGGAGCACCACAGCAACATTGTGCCGTGGCAACTGCTGGGGAGGCGTAAGCGTGTTAGGCTGAGAGTCGTTCCTGTTGATGATAATGGCGAGTTGGATCTCCAGGCCTATGAGGACCTTTTCACCGAGAACACGCGTTTCGTGGCACTCAGCCATGTGTCGAATGTGCTGGGAACGGTCAATCCAGTCAAGCAGATGATTCTGACAGCCCATCGGCATGGCGTGCCAGTGCTCATCGATGGGGCCCAGGCTGCACCACACATGGCCATCGACGTTCAGGATCTGGATTGTGATTTCTACACGCTTTCGGCTCACAAGATGTACGGTCCCACTGGTGTGGGGGTGCTCTATGGCAAGCGGCACATGCTGCAGTCCATGCCTCCCTATCAAGGAGGTGGAGAGATGATTGGCAATGTGTCGTTTGAGAAGACCACTTGGGCCGACCTTCCTTTCAAATTTGAGGCTGGTACGCCCGACTTTGTTGGCATCGCTGCTTTTGGTGCTGCAATCGATTATGTGACAGCGTTGGGCATTGATGAAATAGCAGCCCACGAGCACCGGTTGCTGGTGGCCGCCACCAACCAATTGCAGGAAATTGACGGAATGCGCATTTTTGGCACCGCGCCTGGTAAGGGGGCTGTGATATCCTTCTTGGTGGGCGATATCAACAGTTATGACATGGGCCTGTTGCTGGATCGTTTGGGCGTGGCTGTTCGCACAGGCCACCATTGCGCTCAACCTCTTATGGAGCGTTACGGTGTTCAAGGAATGGTCAGGGCGTCGTTTGGAGTGTATAATACTCTTGACGAGGTAGATCAATTCGTCGCCGCTGTGCGACGTGTCGCAGCCATGTTTTGACTTTTCCCTCATTGCTGTCGACCCATAAAATCTTGCAACATAGGTTCAATAATTCCTTGTGTTGACACCGAAAAATGGGAGGTTGTTTTAAAAATATTGGGGAATTGTTTTCTCATGTTAAGAATATCTATTAATTTTGCACCGCTAAAATTATGCAAAGACTAAAACAAACAAGATAAAATGGCAAAAAAACAAAATCAAAGTGCGCGCACAACACTCGAGGAGGTGAATCAATCCCTCTCGACAGCTGCGCAGCGAATGGAAGACAACAAGAAGTACATTTATTGGGCATTGGGCGTGATTGCAGTGCTGGTATTGCTGGCTGTGGGCTACATCTATGGAGTTCGTAACCCCAATATCCAAAAAGCCACCGATCAGATTGGCAAGGCCGACCTGGAGCAGTTGCAAGGCAATAACGACGAGGCTCTCAAGGGCTATGAGAAGGTTTTTGATGCTTTCAGCAACAAGCCCGCTGAGCGAGCCGCTCTCAACGCCGCCATCCTGCTTTATCAAAAAGGACAATACAAAGAGGCCGCTCAATATCTGGAGAAATACAATCCTGAAGGCAATATCGTGGCCCCGGCTGCCATGTCGCTGTTGGGTGACTGCTACGTGAACCAGAAGCAACTTGACAAAGCCTTGACCGCATTCGACAAGGCCATTAACCTTGCCAATGGCAACGATATGTACGCCCCCATGTTCATGCTCAAGAAAGCCACTGTGCTCCACGAGCAAAAGAAGTATGCCGAAGAGGCTGCACTCTATCAGGACGTGAAGGACAACTATCCCGCCTATGTACAGAACTACCGACTGAATGTTGACAAGTACATTGAACGTGCCAACGCACTTGCTGGGAAATAAATTGACACATCATTGAGAACATAATCATGGTTGGAAACAATTGTAGCGATTGTTGTTCCAACCATTTTTTTTAGTCACAATCTTTTACCATCCATAGAACATGAAAACAACCTACAAACGTATTTTGCTCAAGTTGAGCGGTGAATCGCTGGCTGGCGAGCAGGGTTACGGCATTGACCCGCAGCGTGTAAACGACTATGCCGAGCAAGTGAAGGAACTCGTTGCCGCTGGCGTGGAAGTGGCCATCGTGATTGGTGGCGGCAATATCTTCCGTGGGCTGCAGGGCGCAGCCAAGGGATTTGACCGCGTGAAAGGCGATCAAATGGGCATGCTTGCCACAGTCATCAACTCGCTGGCATTGGCTTCGGCACTTGAAGACATGGGACAGCCAGCACAGGTGTTCACTGCCATTGGAATGTTTCCCATTGGAGAGCACTACAGCAAGTGGCGCGCTATCGAGGCGATGCGTCAGGGAAAAGTGGCCATCATGTCGTGTGGCACAGGCAGTCCCTATTTCACCACCGACACAGGTTCCACGCTTCGTGGCATCGAAGTGGAAGCCGATGTGATGCTCAAAGGCACCCGTGTGGACGGAATCTATACCGCCGACCCTGAGAAAGATCCAACAGCCACCAAGTTTGACCGCATCAGTTACGATGAAATCATCGCCCGAGGCCTGAAGGTGATGGACATGACAGCCACTGTAATGGCGCGTGACAACCATCTGCCCATCCATGTGTTCAACATGGACGTGAAAGGCAATCTGGGCCGTGTAATCGCAGGCGAAAACATCGGCACAGTGGTGTACTGAAACAAGAGAGAACCCATCAAACTATGGACGAGTGAACGCAAGTTTGCTCGTTCATTTGTTCAACAGAGAGCGGTAGTAGGAGTCGAGAAGATTGAAGTAATCGATTTGCGCATGGTAACTGAGCGTGAGCCCCACAGCCATCACTGCCACGAACACAAACGCCCACACAACAAACGGCTTGCGCCACAATCCCTCGCGCAGTCGGCACACCACATACACTGCCACAGGCACAAACAAGGGCTCAATGGGCAAGACATAGCGATTCACCGAACCGCCGATGATATAGGCGATGCCTGCGAACAGGACCACCGGAATCCACGGCCATGCTCCCAGTGAGTATTGCCGGCGCCACGAAACAAACAAGTAATAAAACAAGGCAATGCCACCTACCACATACCAGCCCCATGCCATACGTGGGAACAACACCAGACAGTCAAGTTGCTTGTACGTCCACGGAAATGGGATGGCAAACTGTGTGGCCGATGTGAGCGGCAACAATGCCAACCGGTGTGGGATGGAATAAGAGAAATAAGGCCCCAACAAGTTGAAATAGGGTTGAGTAGGGGCAGCACCTTTCAGAAACACCTTGCTCATGGCTCCTTCGCCCTGAAAGATGACCAAATGTTGTTCCACCGAATAGAGTGCATAGAGATTGCCCAAGGCAAACATGGCCAATGCGATTGCCATCAGAATGCTGGTTTTCTTCCATAAGATGCGAAGATGTGGAATGCTCACGATGAGCAGCCCTGCGAACACATAATACAAATAGGTTGTGCGTACCATGCCCATGATGACGCAACCCAATGTGAACAAGACCAGGTCACGACCCCCCAGTTTGTCGGCATCGGTGTTCTGTTTTGCCATGCCTGCCAGCACATAGGCCACCAAAGCGACAGCAAGATAAATGAAGGCCTCTTTCTGAATGGCAATGCCTTGCGAGAGAAAAAACATGAGGGTCCCAGTCAGCGCCATACCCAATGTGGAAAGGAAAGACCCGTTGTTGCGCACCACAGGATGGAGCAAGCGCCAGGTGATTTGTCCGCTTGTCACAACTGCCAGCAGCGTGAGTGACAAATTCATGGCCAATGGCCATAGCACACTGGGCCCCAAAATTTTGAAAAGTCCTGTCATGGCCAAGGGAAATCCCTTGAACACCATGCGTTTTGGCTCAATGCCGCGGCCGTCGTAGTGGTAGAGTGCCCAGTTGAAATAACCGCCGGCATCATTCTTCAAGTCGGGGCTGTCGAAAGAATATGAGGGGGTTAGGCACCACAATTCCAGTTGCAGAATGCACATGACGGTGAGGAACAGCCATAACACCAACAGTACCCAATTGCCACCCACCGATGCGTTATGGCTACGGTTGTAAGCAATCAATGGCAACAATCCCGCCACCATCATCGCCACGACAATCTTTGCAGCATCGGGCAGGGGGAAAAGGGAAGTTGCCATAGCAATGACAGTGCCCACTGCCACCACCATAGCCAACACAAACCCGGTTGTAGTCTTTTTGGCGTCAATCACGTTGCAAAAATACCACTTTTCGATGTGGTGGGCAAATTTTGTTGAGTGGATGTAGGTGGCTTTTGTGAAAAATTCTTAACTTTGCAAGTTACTATTAGTGGCAATTATGCCGACAACACAGTTACATATTGACGTTGACCAAATTGTCCGCACCAAGGCACCCAAGTACTATCGTTGGCTACCCAAGTGGATTGTAAGGTGGCTGGCTCGTACCATTCATCAGGACGAACTCAACGCCATCCTTGAGTATATGGGAGATAAGACTGGTGTGGAGGCGGCTCAGGCAGCGCTGGAGTATTTGGGTGTGAGCACCCAATGCGAAGGTTTGGAGCGGGTGCCAGTCGACGGTAGGTACATCTATGTGAGCAACCACCCATTGGGTGGTCTTGACGGCATGGCGCTTATCCAGTTACTGGGCCAGAGACATCAGGGTGATATCCGCTTTTTGGTCAACGATTTGCTCATGGCAGTGAAACCTTTGGCCAGCATTTTCTTGCCGGTGAACAAATACGGACGGCAATCGCGGCAGGCAGTTGCTGACATTGAGCAGGAATACCGGGGCGACAACCAGATGATAACCTTCCCAGCCGGGCTGTGTTCCAGGCAGTTCAAGGGCGGTGATATCGCCGACTTGCCATGGCGCAAGTTCTTCGTGAAGGCGGCCATTGACTATAGGCGCGACATTGTGCCCGTGTACTTCGATGCCCGTAATTCCCGCTTCTTTTATCGGCTGGCCAAGTGGCGGGAACGTTTGGGGTTGAAGTTCAATGTTGAAATGATTTACTTGCCCAATGAGATGTTTAAGTTGCGTGGATCTACCTTGCGAGTGGTGGTGGGCAAGCCGCTGCCGTGGCAATCACTCGACGGCAGTCATGTGGCTGCCGAAGTTGATCGTGTGCGCAACATTGTATACCAACTGTCCAAAACCGATAAGTCCTCGATATGAAAGCGATTATTCCACCTGTTGATGTGGACCTGCTCAAAACTGAGTTGACTCCTCAACGACTGTTGCGTAAAACCAACAAGGCCGACAATGAAATCTACATTGTCGATTCACACACAGCCCCCCATGTGATGAGAGAGATAGGGCGCTTGCGCGAAATCGCTTTTCGGGCATCAGGGGGTGGCACAGGCAAGGAGTGCGATATCGATGAATTCGATACCATGGATCCACCTTGCCGACAATTGTTGGTGTGGAATCCCGACAGTAGTGAGATTATTGGTGCTTACCGTTTCATCACCGGCTCCGACATTCGCATTGAGAATGGTGTGCCGCGAATTGCAACCGCCCACATGTTCCACTTCTCAGATCGTTTCATCCATGAGTATTTGCCTTACACCATTGAATTGGGACGCTCTTTCGTCAGACTTGAGTATCAGTCCACTCGTGTCGGGAGCAAAGCCATTTACGCCCTCGACAATTTGTGGGACGGCTTAGGTGCCCTCACGGTGGTTTATCCGCAAATGCGCTACCTGTTTGGCAAGATGACGATGTACCCCACCTACGACCGTGATTGTCGGAACTTGTTGTTGGGTTTCCTAAACCTGTATTTTCCAGACCCGGACTGTTTGGTGCGGCCCATCGAACCGCTGCAAGGCACAGCAGGCGATGACCCATCTTTGTCCCAATTCTTCTTGGGAAATGATTTCAAGGAAGATTATCGTAGGCTCAACGCATTCATTCGTCAGCATGGCATAAACATTCCACCGCTGGTCAATGCCTATATGAGCCTTTCGCCAACGATGCGCATGTGTGGCACGGCCATCAACCATGAGTTTGGCGAGGTGGAGGAGAGCAGCATCTTCTTCAGTATAGACGAAATCACCGATGAGAAAAAGAACCGACACATTCAGAGTTATATAAACAAGAAATAATAAAGTATGAGTTTTTACACAAAAAGAACCATTGCGTTGTCCTTCATCATTGCCACATGTTTGGTGGCACAGGCACAATTCTCACTCGACTATCAAGCGGGAATTGTTGCCAATGCCGGAGGCGGTGACTTCGCACCACACTATGTTGCTGCCAATCGCGGAGGTACGGTTACACAAACCAACTCGGCTTTGCTTCAAGCGGGCTTGTGGCATGAAATGGATACCACCCAGCGTTTTTCTTATGGATTTGGTGCGGAACTTTGGACAGGTTATTCGTCGAGCACCGACTATTTGCGCTACGTTGAGCCTCAAGGCATGACCCCCCAATCGCAGCATCCAGCCCGTTTTTGGGTGCAGCAATTGTTCGGTCAACTCAAGTGGCGCGGTGTTTTCCTGCTGATAGGTCAGAAGGAACATGAAACGCCGTTCCTCAATGCAGAATTGAGCAGTGGCGACCTCATCATGAGTGGCAACGCACGTCCAGGTGCCGGTGCCGCGGCGGGCTTTGTCAACTTCCAGAACATCCCGTTCACACGCGGATGGGTGCAGATTGCCGGTGAGATGGGTTACTACAAATTGGGTGACGGGCATTGGCTTGAAAACCACTATAATTACCGCAACAATTTTGTGACTACCCGCTATTGGTACAATTATAAGAACATCTATTTCCGCACCAACCCGTCGCACCCGTTTGTGTTTACCATTGGTGGCCAGGCGGCTTGCCAGTTTGGTGGCACGGTGGTTCGTTACAAAAACGGCGCCGAGGTATCGCGCACAAAAATGGATGCCAATGCCAAAGCCTTTTTCCGTGCGCTCATCGCCGGCAGCGGCGGCGGTAACAAAGGGGACTCGTTTGTCGAGGGCAATCATGTGGGCTCCTGGGACATCATTGCCAGTTACCGATTCAAGAATGGTCACCAGTTGCGTGCTTATTATCAGACCCCTTGGGAAGACGGTTCAGGCATTGGCAAGATGAATGGCTTTGATGGCTTGTGGGGTGTTGAGTTCACCACGGCAGGACCGGCTCCCGTGAGTGGCGTGGTGCTGGAGTATTTGGATTTGACCAATCAGAGCGGCCCCATCCACTGGGCTCCAGCCGATCATGAGAACACTCCTCTGACCGACAAGGCTACCGGAAATGACGATTACTACAACAATTACAGTTATAACGGTTACCAAAACCACGGTTTGTCCATAGGCTCGCCCATGGTCAAGGCGCCGCTTTACAATTTGGATGGCTACATGCGTTACACCGACAATGTGATGCGGGCCTTCCATGTGGGCATCAAGGGCGACATCTCCCGTGAGTGGCACTACCGTGCGTTGGCATCTTACCGCAAGACGTGGGGCACACCCAACTTCCCTCGTGCTGGATCGCTTCACGATACGTCAATGCTTGTTGAGGCCACCTTTACCCCCTTGCGAGTACCCGGTTTGGAAGCCCGTGCGCAGTTTGGCTTGGATCGGGGCACATTGTTGGGCGACAACACTGGCGCATTGTTATCAATCACCTATCATGGAAACTTAACATTTGGCAAGAAATGAAAACGGCATACAAAATTCTCACAATAGTGGCGTTGACCGCCTTCTTTGCGTCTTGTACCCATAATAACGGCGACATCGGCCCATGGTTCGGCACTTGGCATGTGGAAACAATCGAGACCGACGGAATGGTACGCTCCGACTATTCGGGTGGCTATTTCTTTCAATTCCAAAGCACAGTGTTTTGTGTGCGCTATAGCGATGAGGTGCGCAACGAGTATCAAGAGTCTTTTGGTCGTTGGAGTGAGGACGCCAACATGCTCACCATCACATTCCCTGACCCTGCGGTGGCCTATCTCGATTTCAGTGCCGTACTCGACAAAGACAACCACTTCGCCGTTGTGGAGCGTGGCAACAAGCGGATGGTGCTCACACGCACCGACGTTGCCGGCCATTCGCACCGCTTGACCTTGAAGAAGATACCTTAATCCACCACTTCGCTTCGCAACGTGTAGCGATTGCGTAATGCCTCAAAGTCGCATGGATTGGCCTTGAGCAGTGCGCTGTCGGCCATGATGTCATAACTGTCCAAAATTTTGTGCAGACTCACATGGGATGCCCCTTGTGCGGGTGCGTCGATGACAGGTATGGGAATTTGCCAGCCGAAGTGGTTGTTAAGGGCTTGCAACATCATGGTGGTGGCGCGTTGTTTGCCTTGTCGGGAATACCCGGCGATGTGCGGTGTCGCAATCAGGGCTTTTTTCAACAACGGGGCATTGATTTGTGGCTCGTTTTCCCAACAGTCAATGGCCACGTCGCCTGGCCATTGCTCCAATGCGGCATTGTCGGCCACCGCACCCCGGGCGGCATTCAACACAAGCCGACATCGCTGTGCCCGTCTTAACAAATCCTTGTTGCACAGATGCCAGGTGGCATAAGGTCCCTCATGGGTGAGTGGGGTGTGGAACGTGATGATGTCGCATTCGTTCACCAATCGTGCCAGGGGCGACAGCAGTGTGGCCATGGCCGGTTCACGTTCGGCACGTGGAGGGTCGTTGAGCAGCACGTTGAAACCCAGTTGTTGCGCCCAGCGTGCCACAATGCTGCCCACATGTCCCACGCCCACCACTCCCAAAGTGAGGTTGTGAGTGTGGGCAAATCCATTGACTTGCATCCATTGCCCGATGGCCGCTAACGTCCATTGTGCCACGGCTGGGGCATTGCATCCGGGAGCATTGACCACGGTAATCCCTTCTTGGTGACAGTAGTCCATGTCAATGTGGTCGGTACCGATGGTGGCGGTGCCAATGAAGCGCACATGGCTGCCCTGGAGCAGGCTGGCATCGCAGCGAGTGCGTGTGCGCACCAGCAGAATGTCGGCCTCGGCTGCTACATGCGGGTCGATGACAGGAGCATAGGTCACTTGTGCCCACGGTTCAAGCACTCCTTGCAGGTAAGGGATATGGCTCTCGGCAACAATCCGTATCATGGTCAGGCGTCGTTTATCCCACAAGCAGGTTGCCGGCGCAAGAAGCAACCGACAGCACTATAAGGGCAATAATAAATATGTAGCGGTATGACCAATTGCTCAGCGTGAAAGCATGTGCCACCTGGATGCTCAGACACAAATACAAAGTGGGCACGAATGTGGTCATGTCGCGATAGTCGACCGACATGGCCGCTATGCACAACAAAGTCATCAGTGTGAAGAACGCATTGTACACGCGCAACTGCAGGCGGTAGTTCATGATTGTGAACAGATTCATGATTGTGAGCGCAATGGCAAGCAATGCCACTACTGCCACCTCCACCACCAGCATCCGGATTTGCTCCAGTGCCAGCGAGTCCCACACGGCATCAATGGCAAAAGGCTTGAAATCGGCCACATCAACAATGCCCAAGCCAAGCACTATCCATAGCGGAGTCAACAATCCCAGCAGCATGGCGAGCACCCCCTTGAAGTTCATGGCTCTCATGTAAATGAAACCCAGAAGGAATGCCGGGATAAGAAACAAAAACGCGTACTGGAACAAACTTGCGGTGGCAAGCACGGCAAACGACAGGAAGATGCTGTGTTGTGAGTGCTTGTCCTGATAGGATGAAAACAGCATGGTGATACCTCCCACCAGCACGAGGCACAGTGTGGTGCCATTGTTGAAGATGCTGCTCACAAAGGGGTTTGACATCTCAAGGAGGTAGAAAACTGAGGCAAAGATGAAGGTGACAGACCGTACAAAGTTGAACACCTTGTTCAGTGCCAGCATGAGCAATCCGATACCAATCACACACGCCAGGTTGACGGCCGTGGACAGCATGGGTGAGGCGATGCTCGACCACTTGGCCGAGAAAAACAGGCCTGCTCCAGCATCGGGTTGCGGCACACTGCCAGAGGCGGTTTCCAAAAAAGCCGCAACCACCAGCATGGCTCCTGTGAGCACGGTAAAAGCCTTGCTGTTGAAAAACTCGTTGATTCTGTCGTGAATGATCACTTCTCGCCAGTTGTGGTGTCGTCAAGGTCTTTGCGCTTCCAACTTTTGCGCCGGCCTTTGATGATGGGCACTTCTTTGTCGGCACCGAGTTGGGGCTGTCGGTCGCGCAACATTCGACGGGCATAAGCCTCGCTGTGCAATTCTTCCTCACTTCGAGGTTTGAACTCACGCCTGGGTGGGCGCTCGCCGTCCTCTTGGTCGCGCCGTGGGCGGAACTCACGCCTGGG
>CACZNP010000182.1 GCA_902782545.1 uncultured Bacteroidales bacterium | reverse complement strand
GGTCGCGTGTCTGCTCGTGGGTGAGTGACGGTTTGAGTTTGTTGTAGGCCGCGGAGTATTTCTCCACCGTCATGGTTAGTGCATCAATGCTTTTTTTGACGTCTCCCACCAACCGTTGTTGGGCCGCGCCATTCAGGCACATCACGGTGGCAATTATCATGATTGCAAACTGCTTCATAGTCTTTCCTTTCTGAATAGTCGCTGCAAAGTTACTGCATTTCGCTCACTTTACCAACTATACCGTTTTGGTGGGTGGATTGGCTGTTGCCCTGGCCTAGTGATTGGAATGTTTCTTTTCTTCTTTGTTGATAAGCATCAGGATTGCATCAATCATTTTTTGCAGATATTCTTCATGGTTTTTCGGCTCCAACAATTCTTTTTGCCCTTTTTCTTGGAGAAAGAGCAATGCGTCGGCACATACCATGCAACAATCTCCATGTTTTCCTTCAAGAATATCATTTACCAAGTTCTCATTTGACTGTTGAGCAGGAAAGGCCGTTGAGAAAACCAATTTGGAGGTTGCAATTTTCTCCAAATCACTTAATTTTTCATCTTCTGAAACATCCAGGAAGCATCTTTTGTAATGAATGCTTTTAGGCGAAAGGCGAGAGAACAATGTGACGATTTCTTGATTCAAATCGATTTTAACCGAGGTGGTTAAGCCATCCTTGTCTTTTAACCAGAATGTGAAACACTGTTCGTTGTCAACGACAGGGCGCACCGGCATTCCGTAGAAGCGACTCTCAAATTTTGAGGACATGAGTTTGTAATTGACACTCAGGCAATTTGCATTGCCAAGTGTGCTTTGTGTCGAAGACCAATAAAGGCATTGTGCCTTGGCATAGAGTTGTTCATCCATGCAAAAACAGCCTGCCGCCGGCAGGAAGATCTGGTGCCCGTTTGGCCCGGTGATGAGAGCGCCCTTAACGCCATTTCGAGTGGTCCAGACACTTTTGCATTTTTCGTTCAATTCCTTGATTTGCTCAATATCTGGCATCCGCCACTCGGAATGCCATGTCCGGGCGGCCACATCGTAGTCTGAGCCCGCGATGTCATAGCCGAGATGCCTACAACTGTTCACACTGCTTCCGTAGGAGTAATTCTCCCAGCCGTATTTGCTTTTCGTATAGGACTCTCCCCAAGCATAAAAGTTGCCGTATTCATGCGGATTTGATGAACCGATATTGCAGCAAGCCCATTTCGTGCCACTTGGCAGTCCAAGGTCGATCATGTGTGGGTGTTTGTTGTCGGGACAAAGGTTTTTGGACTGGGCCATGCCATTAAGGCCGAGGCACAGCAAGAATGATATCGTCAAGAGTAATCTCATGGATACAAGTTTTTGTGTGTTACCGAATTGCGAAGTTATATCATTTTTGCCACAGTGCCAATATTTTCAAACTCTTTTTGATTCCACATTCTCATAACAACTGAGAAAAGAACGAATGAAGATTCCAAAGGGTGTTACTCACAACGAATTGATCAGCACTTGCACGGGTGGAAATCATTCATTATTTTTGCCTCACTTAACACAGAGAATTGATGGAAAACGATGCTTTGAGAGAATTGAAACAGGCATTTTTTGCCTATCGTAACGGTGTCGTTGCCGACCGGCTGCGCAGAGCCGGAGACCCCCATGAGTTTATCATGGGGTGTCTGCTGGCCGACTTGCGGCAGACCGTTCGCCCCTACTCGCCCAATGAGGCGCTTGCCGACGCGTTGTGGGCCGCCCGCCGTCACCGAGAGTGCCGCCTTGCCGCGCCGTTGGTTCATCCCGAGGTTATGAGCCGCGATAAGGCGCTGTCCTGGTGTTGCGATGTGCAGTGTGCCGAGGAGGCCGATGTGCTGTGCCACGGTTTGTTGCGTCGCCAGTCCTATGCTGAGGAATTGTCGCGGCAATTAATGGATGCCACAGATGCCTGGTGCAACTATGTGGGTTACAGGTTGCTGCTCAATCTGCTTGTGCTTCATCGCATCGAACCCACTTCCGCGCTCAGAGCACAAATGATCGCATTGCTGCAGCACCCCGCCCCGCATTTGGAACCCCTGCTGCGGGCCATCGTCGAGGAACTGGACGATTTTTCAGGTGTAACCAACTGATAAAACCGCTTTTTTTCTATATCTTTGCAATGTGATAGACAAAGCGACTGTAGACCAGATACTCGACACTGCCGATATTGTTGACGTGGTGAGCGATTTTGTGAGTTTGCGCCGACGTGGCGCCAACTGGGTTGGGTTATGTCCGTTCCACAACGACCGTAACCCGTCGTTCTATGTGTCGCGCGCCAAAGGCATTTGCAAGTGTTTCAGTTGTGGCAAGGGCGGAAGCCCCGTTAACTTCATCATGGAGCATGAGCAATTGTCGTACTACGAGGCGTTGAAATACCTTGCCAACAAATACCACATCGAGGTGCATGAGCGTGAACTCACCGACGAAGAGCGTGTGGCGCAAAGCGAACGTGAAGCGATGCTCATGGTCAACGAGTGGGCCTGCCAATTTTTTGAGAGTCAATTACGCACTGAGGCTGGTGAGGAAATCGGGCTGGCCTATTTTTATGAGCGCGGATTCAGTGAGGCAACCATCAAGCGATTCAGATTAGGCTATTCTCCGGACGACCGCACGGCACTTTACCGTGCCGCCATCGGCCAGGGATTCAACCGTGAGTTGCTGTTCAAGTTGGGGCTTTGCAAGGACGACGGTCATGGAGGCGGTTTCGATTTCTTCCGCGGCCGCGTGATGTTCCCCATTTTTAATGTCGCTGGTAAGGTTATCGCCTTTGGTGGTCGCACCCTGAAAAACGACCCAGCCAAGTATTTCAACTCGCCCGACTCGTTGGTCTACAACAAGAAAGACAGTACGATGTACGGCTTGTTCCAAGCCAAGCGTGAAATCGCCAAGAAGGACAAATGCTTCATCGTGGAAGGATATGCCGACGTGATTTCGATGCACCAGGCCGGATTTGAGAATGTGATAGCCTCGTCGGGCACGGCCTTGACCGAGGGGCACATTCATCTGATTCACCGCTTCACAAACAACGTGACCGAATTGTTTGACGGCGATGCCGCCGGAATTCATGCCGCCCTTCGTGGCATCGACATGCTGCTTGCCGAGGGACTGAACATCAAGGTGCTGTTGCTTCCTGAGGGCGATGACCCCGACAGTTTCTCGCGCAAGCACAACAGCACAGAGATGCAGCGTTATATCGATGATAACGAGGACGACTTTATCCGCTTCAAGACACGCATCCTGTTGCAAGGAGCCGAGAAGGACCCCATCAAACGGTCGGCAGCCATCACCGAGGTGGTGAAGTCGATAGCCGTTATCCCCTCTCCCATCACGCGATCGGTTTATGCCAAGGAATGTGCGTCGCGTTTTGGCATCGACGAAGAGATGCTTCTTCGTGAGATACAGAAGTACATCAACAAGAACCGTGAGGAGAACTACAAGCGGCGTGAGCGCGAACGCAGGCGTATGGAAGCCGGATTGCCCGCTAACGAAGAGCCACTACCGACCGAGAATAATTCCGAAGCCCCCACCCCTGTAGCCCCCACCCCCTCCAAACCTGCACGGCTTGCCGCCGATGCGTCGCAACTCGTATTGCGCCAGGAGGAAAACATCATTCGCTATATCGTCAAGTACGGTATGTGCTACTTGTGCGACACAGAGTACGACGATGGGGTGAAACGCCCGACCTCGGTGGTTGAGTTCATCTATAATGAGATGTCATTTGACTCGATGCAATTCACCTCGCCCACCTATGCCAAGATTTACGAGATAGCCCTTGACTCGCTCAAGGATTTCTATCAAGATTTGGCCAATTTCAAAGAAGTTGCCCAGGCCGAGGCCGATGAGCAGTTGGTAGAGGAGTTGCAGAAAATTGATGCAAGGGGTCATAATGCCGACAGCCTGAAGAAAGAGGAAGAAAAGGTGCAGGCCCGCATCACCGCAAACATGGCATCCAAAGTGAATGAGTTCAGCCGCAATTATCTTGAGCGTCGCCTGTGCTCACATCTTGATGACGAGATACGACTCACAGCCCTCGATATGGTAAGCGAGAAGTACCAGTTGAGCAAAATCCATACACAGTATGCCACGATAGCCACCGAGATGGACCGACTGCTCACCCTGGTTCCTGAGGCATTGTACAACTGGAAAAACGCATTGCTTGACCACCAAATCAAACAAATACAGTCACAACTGAAGCAGAGTACTGACCCCGAAGCGCAAAAATCGTTGCTGGAGCAATTGCAGCAATTGTATGTGGGGCGCAGCGAGATAGCCAAGTACATAGGCGAACGAGTCGTAAACCCCAATTGACCCCATACAGATAACAACAAACACAATAAAGATATGAAACCAAGACTACTCATCACAACCGCAATCCTCATAGTCTCATGTGGCATCAGTGTGCAGGCACAACTCGACTTGCCCGTGAAAGTGATTGGCAACACTAGTTACTATTACTACGAGGTTCAGAACAAGGAGACCCTCTACGGCATCGCCAACAAAGTGGGTGTGACAACCGACGACATTTTGCGCTACAATCCCACTGCCAGCCAAAATCTGGAAAAGAAGCAACTGCTGTTTTTCCCCGTGAGTGATTTCCATGCTGGCAACAGACAAAACTCGGGAGTGTCGGCACAGGTAGAGAACGCTTTCAACAAGACCGACGAGTCCACGATACAAATTACCGACAACAAGCCCACCACCTACACCTTACAGGCCGGTGACAACATTTACACAGTGGCCAAAAGATTCAATGTCACGGTGGAGGGCCTGCTCCAGAGCAACCGCACGCTTTCTCCGTCGCAATATGTTGAGGGTACCACCGTGCGACTGACTCCCAACACGGCTTTGCCGTTCTATTGTGAGACATCATCGACCAAGTTCTATCAGTACAAAGTCCAGGACGGTGATTCGTTCCATTCGATTGCCCGGAGTCACAACACCACCCCCGAAGCACTGCAAGCGGCCAACCCCGACCTGAAGAAGCCCAAAAAGGGAAAATATATGATTGTGCCGCGCACGATAACCGAGCGCAAGTTGGTTGAAATGCGTACGGTTTCGGTGGCCGAATTGCAGAACTTCTACTCGTCGCGCATCGAAGAGATTTATGAACAAATGCAGGCCGACCGCCACAACAGCGAGATCAATTTGGGTATCATTTTGCCCTTCCAGTTGCACAAGAGCACCCCACCCCGTCAAGCAATGCTCTATACCGATTTCTATAAAGGCTTTTTGCTTGCTGTGGACAGTGTGCGTGGTGCCACTGGCAAGCACATCAACCTGCGTGTGTACGACACCCAGCACAATCTGAACGTTACCGACAGTATCCTGCAACTGCCCGAACTCCAGAACATGGACATGATTGTGGCTCCCAGCGAGCCTCAACAGTTGGCCCGGATCAATGTTTTCGGCCAAAACAATGGCGTGAACGTATTCAATTGTTTCTCGACCAAGAACGAGGATTATCAGTCCAACCCCTATGTATATCAAGTGAATGCTCCGACCCACATCATGATGGATCGCGTGTTGCGTTGGTATGACAATCAATTCAGTGATTATCAGGTAATATTTTTGGAGGATGGCGACGCTGCCGACAAGGAGATTTATGATGATATCAAGAAACACATCAGTGAATTGGGACAGTTTTCCACTACATTGAAGGTGACCGGAGACTTGTCGTTTGATGTGGTGTCGAACCACATGAATCCCGGCAGCAAGTATGTGTTTATCCCCTCGTCGAGCAACAAGAACCTGCTCAAGAAAGTGCTCAAAGCGCTCAAACAGGCCAAGACTGACCGTTTTGACTGCGACATAGCCATGCTAGGCTATCCTGAGTATGTCATGTATTTGAAGGATTATCAAACCGACCTGCAAGATATCGACACATTTGTCTTTTCACGTTTCTTCAACTCCAAGGGATTCCGCACCCGTGACATTGAAGCCCTCTACTCCAAGTGGTTCAATGGCTCGATGCTCACCTCGGTTCCCAACATGACCCTCTTTGGTTTTGACACGGGCATGTATTTGCTCAAGGCCCTTGGCGAAAGAGGAATCATTGATGCTGATACCCCACTTCACAAAGGCATACAGACGAGTTTCAAGTTTGTGCGCGATAGTGAAGGTGCTGGCTTTGTGAATCAGGCCATTGATGTGATTCACTTCTCAACCGACCACAAAATCACTACCTACGTTCAATGATCAGGTACAGGCTACACATATTCCTTGTCGTCGTATTGATGGCTGTTGCCGCACAGGGTCAGACCCACTATGAGGGGAACGTGGCCATAGGCGGCAAAGCCGGTGTGACCCTGTCGAAGTTGCGTTTCAACCCCAGTGTGCCCCAAACGATGCTTATGGGCACGATGGCCGGTGTGACCTTCCGATACATGGAAGAAAAGCATTTTGGACTGATTGCTGAGTTGAACATGGAACAAAGGGGTTGGAAGGAAAAGTTTGAAGGCTATGATTTCCAGTACCAGCGTCGTTTCACATACATTCAGTTGCCCATCCTGACCCATGTGTACTTTGGCAACGAGAGATTCCATTGTTTTTTCAATGCCGGTCCAGAAGTGGGCATGATGATCAGCGAAAGCACCAAGTCCAATTTTGACTATTCCAATTGGCACTCCGTACCTGATTTTCCCAGCGCCAACCGTAAAACCGAGCAATATAATTTGTCGGTGAAAAGCAAGTTGGACTACGGTATTTCGGCTGGCTTGGGATTGGAGTTGATTGCGCGCAACCGGAGTTCATTCCTGCTCGAGGGCCGATTCTATTATGGCCTACGCGATGTGTTCAGCAACCACAAAGGGGATCCGTTCTCCGGTTCGTCATCCATGTCGATCATGGTATCGTTGGGATATTATTACCGTATCAAATAAAAACAATCAGATAAATAATCGACACTAGGATGGTTAATGATATGGACAAGCGATTTTGCCGGTGTGCGGTTTTAATTATTGTGTCGCTGTTTGTGTTTGAGGCAGTGTTAGCGGCTCAACCGTTACGTTATGAGCGTCGTGGCGACCGGTCATGGCTGGATGCCCGAGAGAAGGTTGCCGTTCCTTATTACACCAACAAACCGGCGGCGAGTTTGCAAGGATGGGATTTTATGCTCAAAGCCGACTCGTTGTCATTTTGGGCACTTGACAGTGCCATTGTGGATGCCGTGTTGGCTGGTCAGGTGCCCGATGTGATGCGCTATTTCAGAAAGATAGTCATCGAGACTGCGGTCGTTGACAGTG
>CACZNP010000181.1 GCA_902782545.1 uncultured Bacteroidales bacterium | reverse complement strand
CATCCCCACCCGCAAGAGCCAAGTGTTCTCGACGGCTGCCGATAACCAACCCGAGGTGGAAATCCATGTGCTGCAAGGTGAGCGCCCCATGGCACGCGATTGCAAGACTTTGGGCAAGTTCCATCTGGACGGCATTGCACCTGCACCGCGCGGCATTCCGCAGATTGAAGTGACCTTCGAGGTCGATGCCAACGGAATCATGAACGTGAGCGCAAAGGACAAAGCCACCGGAAAGGAGCAGAGCATCCGCATTGAGGCCTCGAGCGGCCTGAGCGATGCCGAGATCCAGCGCATGAAGGACGAGGCCGAGGCCAATGCCGCGGCCGACGCCAAGGAAAAGGAGCGTATCGACAAGATCAATCAAGCCGATGCCATGATTTTCCAAACCGAGAAGACCCTCAAGGAGGCTGGCGACAAGTTGCCTGCCGACCTGAAGAGCCAAATTGAGAACTCACTCAACAAATTGCGCGAAGCCCACAAGGCTCAGGACATCGATGCCATTGATGCAGCAACGGCCGAGTTGAGCAACCTCTTCCAGCAGATGTATCAGCAGGCTGGCGGTCCTGCCCAGGGACAACCGGGTGCCGACCAAGGCTTCAACGCCGGAGGAGCAGGATTTGGCGGTGGCAACACCGGCAACACCAACGGCGGCGGCAACGCCGAGGACGTTCCCTTCGAAGAAGTTAAGTAAACGATTGCAAAACCTCGCAAGAGGCTGATACACAAACAGTCCCCGAGAAGCGAAAATGCTCTCTCGGGGACCTTTTTTCACCTTTATTATAATAGTGTGTGAGATTATTACGGAAATTTTTCGTAATTTTGCACCTTTAAAAGTATAGACTGTCAAGTTAGATTTTTTACAGAAGCGAGCGATTTATGCTTGATTTATTGTTTGAAACGAGTTGGGAAGTTTGCAACAAGGTGGGTGGCATCTATGCCGTTCTGTCGACGAAGGCAAAAACCCTGCAAAAGTTATATAAAGACAAAGTGGTGTTCATTGGTCCCGATTTGTGGTCCAAAGAACATGAGTCACCGTATTTCGTTGAGATGAAAACCCCTCTCACTGCATGGTTGCACGAGGCATCGTTGCCCAGTGAACTCAAAGTGAGGGTGGGGCGGTGGAACGTGCCCGGCAAGCCCATGGTGGTGCTTGTGGATTACAATCTGCTGTATCCCTACAAGAACTCGCTCTATGCCGAGATGTGGAGCCGTTACCAAGTGGATTCGCTGCATGGCTACGGCGACTATGATGAGTCGTGCGGGTTTGCCTATGCGGCGGCCTTGGTCATCCAGAGCATCGTTGAGTGGAGCGGCAAAAGCCGTGTGGTGGCACATTTCGAAGAATGGACCACGGGCATGGGGCTGCTCTACATCAAGAGTCGGTTGCCGCAAGTGGCCACCGTTTTCACTACTCATGCCACTTGCATTGGACGCAGTATCAGCGGCAACGGAAAGCCTTTGTATGACTACATGAGCGGTTACAACGGCGACCAAATGGCGGCCGAACTGAACATGCAGTCGAAACACTCACTGGAAAAGGCTGCCGCCCATGCAGCCGATGTGTTCACTACGGTGAGCGAGGTGACCGCCCGCGAGTGTGAGCAGTTGCTGGAGCGTCGGCCTGTGGTGACACCCAATGCTTTTGAGCAGAATTTCGTGCCCAAAGGTGAAAAGATGCCTCACTCCCGCGAAGTGGCTCGTGAACGACTGCTGACAGTTGCTTCCTCGCTCATTGGATTGCCCTTTGGCGACGACACTTTGTTGGTGGCCACATCGGGCCGCTGTGAATTCCGCAACAAGGGCATCGACGCCTACATTGATGCGGTGAATTCCCTGCGGTTCACACTGGGACGCCTGAGCAGCCTCAAGCGTCGTGTGGTAGCCTTCATTCTGGTGCCCGCCTGGGTGAAGTCGCCCCGCACCGATCTGGTCGATGCATTGTCGGCGGGTCGTTGTTCGCGGTTGTTCAATCCGGTGATTACCCACAACCTGTATAACGACGACACCGATGTGATTTATGGGAAAATCAATTATCTGGGCATGCACAACGACACGCATGAGATGGTGCACATCGTGTTTGTGCCTTCCTATCTGAACGGTGCTGACGGTGTGTTCAACATGACGTATTACGACCTGATGCCAGGCTTGGATTTGACCGTTTTCCCGTCTTATTATGAACCGTGGGGCTACACACCGCTCGAGAGCGTGGCTTTCGGCGTGCCCACAGTGACCACCAACCTGGCGGGCTTCGGGCAGTGGGTGCTCGACACCTATGGCGACAATCCCCGCAAGTGCGGAGTGAGGGTGATTCCCCGCACCGACAGCAACTACAGCGATACGGTTGAGTCAATTGCCGGAACGCTGATGAATGTGTACATGATGAACGATGCCGATGTGCGGCGCATCCGCACCCGTGCGCGCAGCACCAGCCGTGCGGCGTCATGGTCACATTTCATGGACTATTACACGGCGGCCTATGCTCAAGCCCTGGCAAAAGCCAGTCAGCGAATTGCCGCCCTCAACGATAACTGAAACGAAAACAATTGAGAAAAACATATTCAAGTTTTATGAAACTAAAATTCAACAACACCAACACTCCTGTGTGGAGAAATGTGACGGTGAAAACTGAACTCCCCGGCAAACTGAAAAAACTGGAGGAGTTGTCCAAAAATTTGTGGTGGGTGTGGAACAGCGAGGGTAAGACGCTTTTCCATGACCTGGACCGTGATTTGTGGCGCGCCACGGGAGAAAATCCCGTGATGATGCTGCAAAAGATGAAAGCCGAGCGATTTGAGGAAATCGTGAAGGACAAGCAGATGATGCAACGCATCGATGATGTATATGAGAAATTCCAAGCCTACATGAAAGTGCCCATGCGCAACGATTTGCCATCGGTGTCTTACTTCAGTATGGAATACGGATTGTGCAATGCGTTAAAGATTTACTCGGGTGGCTTGGGAATCCTTGCCGGCGACTACATCAAGGAAGCAAGCGACCGCTGTGTGAACATGACGGCAGTGGGTTTCCTGTATCGTCACGGTTACTTTACACAGACTCTGTCAATGGACGGTCAGCAGATTGCCAACT
>CACZNP010000180.1 GCA_902782545.1 uncultured Bacteroidales bacterium | reverse complement strand
GGATGGTGGAATCGGTAGACACGAGGGACTTAAAATCCCTTGGCCATTGCGGCTGTGTGGGTTCAAGTCCCACTCCGGGTACAAAAAACTGCAGGGAATCATGAGGTTCCCTGCAGTTTTTTGTTGTATATCCATTTGGTTTAATGGGTGATGACATAGCCCCCATTGTTGGGGGTGACCCGATAGATGCGCAATCCCAGCCGATTGGTGGCTGCCGGCCCGCTTATGTATGTGCCAGAGCCTTGCAGCACATCGTAGCGTGAGCCACACTTGGGACACACGGCGTTGAGGTTTTCATTGTCGATGCCCACGGTCACACTCTGTTGGCTCTCGACAGGGCAAGCGGCATCGTAAGCCACTGGGCCATAGTTTCCGGTGGAGATGTCCAGTCCTATCATGAGCAGTATGCCGCCGAATCCGGTGTAGGTGTTCACATTGTAGGGGAAGTTGGATGGGATGCCTTTTGCGCGGTCAAAGAAACGGTAATCGCCCACGCCGCTCACGCCATAGACGTTCCACAAGCCGTATCCGCTCAAATCCAGGCGCACGTAGTAGGCCGGCACTTCCTTGTTGTTCACTTTGTCGCAGCCGCAGCACAACAGTCCCACGCTTGCAATGATCAGGAGTAATGAAATGTGTGGTTTCATGTCTAAATAACGTAAAAATGCTTACTTTCATTGTTCTGTATGACAAGTTTTTTATTACCTTTGTCCTACAAAAGACATTCAATCATGAATCATCCGTTGTTTACCATCATCACAGTCACATGGAATGCACGCGACGTGATAGGCCCCACCCTGCGCAGCGTGTGGGAACAGACATTCGCCGATTTTGAGCATTTGGTCATGGATGGCGCGTCGACCGACGGCACCACCGATGCCGTGTTGAGCCATCCGGGCTGTGATGAGCGTTTGACGCTGGTGAGTGAGCCCGACAAGGGGTTGTATGACGCCATGAACAAGGCCATAGACCTGGCCAGTGGCCGATACTTGATTTTCTTGAATGCTGGCGATGCCTTTGCATCGGCCGACACGTTGCAGCGCTTGGCCGATGCGGCCCAAGGTGACCCAGGGGTGATTTACGGACAGACCCAATTGGTGGATGCCGACCGCCGTGTGGTGGGCATGCGACACCTCACGGCTCCCGAGCACCTCGATGCCAACAGTTTCAAGCGGGGCATGCTGGTGTGCCATCAAGCATTCGTGGCACGTCATGACCTTGTGCCGCACTACAACCTGTCGTACCGCTACAGCGCCGATTATGATTGGTGCATCCGTGTGCTGAAAGCGTCACCGGCCAATGCTTATGTGGGTCCAAAACCCGTCATCAGTTTTCTCACCGACGGGCTTACCGACAAGCATCACCGCGCCTCACTCATGGAGCGCTATCGCATCATGTGCCGTCATTACGGCACGTTGCCCACCATTGTTCGCCACATCTCGTTCATTCCGCGGTTTGTGGTGACCGAGGTCAAGAAACGGCTGCGGTGAGCGGGCCGTGGCGCATCACTTCTTTTTGAAATAATCGTTGTACATCTTGATGCCGAAGATGATCACACTGCACACCGTGGTGATGAAATTGGTGAGGAACAGCGACCACCCCTCGCTCCAGGGCAGCATGGCGCCTTGAAGCATGAATGCGATGCCGCCAATGCCAATCATCAGGAATGTGGCCAACGCGATGTCGTCGGTCTTTCGTGTGCGAATGGTGCGCACGGCTTGTGGCACATAGCCGAAGACGAGCCCCAAACTTGCCACCCATCCACAAATCTGGAAAAATGTGCTGCCTGGGTTGAACCAGCCACCTGCCATTGCCTCTTGCAGAATCAGTAATAGTTTCATTGTTGTATGTTTTGAAAGGTTAAATGTACGAGTGATACTTTTCCCGAATCTCCTACTTCCCGATTTCTTTCAGCAACTCGTCGACTGCGGCTTTGAGTTGGAGATCCTCGCCCTTGACCACGGTGGCTGGATCGTTGGCAATGAGGATGTCGGGTTCCAGTTGGGTGTTTTCCAAGTAGTTGCCCTCGGGTAACAGATAGCCGATGATGGGGATGCCAAAGAGCATGGTGTCGTCCTGCAGGTCTTCCCACGACACACTTGTCATGGTTCCTGGCACGGGCATACCCACCAGTTTGCCTATTTTGTCGTGGCTGTATACCCACGGCGTTCCGTGTGCGTTGCTGTAGTTGGCTTCGCACTGGAGCATGATGCTGGGCTTGTTCCATCGGCGGCTGGGCATGTCGCATGCCTCACGTCCGCGCACCACTTGGGTGAAGTATTTCTTTCCGCTGAACAACACCTCGATGTCCTCATGCAGTCGTCCGCCACCGTTCCATCGGGTGTCGATGACGATTCCGTCGCGCTTGTTGTACTTGCCCAGAATTTGGCTGTAGATGTCGCGGTAACTGGCATCCCCCATCGACTTGATGTGCACATATCCCAGTCGTCCGTTCGACAAGCGGTCCACTTCTTCGGCGTTGTGCTTCACCCAGCGGTTGTAGAGCAACTCGTTTAGTGTGCTTTTGTTGATGGGGAGCACCACTTCGTCCCAGCGCTTTCCGGTGAGGGGGTCGTGGAGCGACACAAGGGTTTTCTTTCCGGCTTGTCCGTTGAGCAGGATGGTATAGTCATTCTCGGGGGTGATGTCCACACCGTTGATTTTTTCCACGATGGTGCCTTGTCGCACCTGCGACTTGGCTTTGCCAAATGGCCCTTTCTCAATCACTTCGTCCACCTTGAGCCCTTTGCCTGTGTAGTCCCAATCGTAGATGAGGCCCAAGTCGGCCGTTGTTTCTCCGCTGGTGGGGTAGTAGCGAGCACCGGTGTGCGAGGCATTAAGTTCGCCCAGATACTCGCTGAGCATGGTGGCAAAGTCGTAGTTGTTGTTGATGTGTGGCAAGAAGCGACGGTAGGTTTTGGTGAGAGCCTCCCAGTCCACACCATGGTAGTTGAGGTTGTAGAAACGTTTCTCAATCTGTCGGTGCACATGGTTGAACATGTATTCCCTTTCGGCCACGCGGTCCATTTTCATCTCGGCCTTGTAGTTGATGGCGGTGAGTTTGTCACCGCTCAATTTCTGCATGGTGCCGCTGCCCAAGATGAAAAGGTCTTTGCCATCCTTGCTGCGGTCGATAGAGGCACGTCCGGCACCCATCTTGTTGAGCAGTTTGGTTTCTTTTTTGCGCAAATCCATCTTCCACAGGTCATAGCCTTTCTCAAACTTGGACAGGTAGTACAGGGTTTCGCCGTCGTGGCTGAGCATGGCGCTGGCAATGTCGCTGCTGTTGGGCGTGAGCCGCACAATGCGGTCCTCGATGCCATTCAGTTCCACGTCGATGTCTTTCTTCTCGTCGGCCTTGTCTTTATCTTTGTCTTTGTCGTTTTTCTTTTTGTCGTCTTTCTTCTTGTCGTCTTCTTTTTTCTTGTCTTTCTCCTTTTTCTCCACCTCTTTGAGCAACTCGTAGTCCTCTTTGCTCAAGCGGTAGCGGTCGTAGGCATCCTGGTTGACAAACGCCAGCAGCACGTCGTCCTGCGACCCCCACGAGGCATGGCTGCGCAAGCCGTAGCGGTTGCTGCTGAACAGGATGGCGTTGCCGTCCATGACCCACTGCGGCCGCTCGCTGAAGTAGCCGCTTTGGGTGATGTTGGTGATGTGCCCACCGGTTGAGGGCACGATGCCGATGTCGGTGTACGGGTCACGTCCGTTGCCGATGAACTCCAGCGCAAACCACTTTCCGTCGGGCGACCAGGAGTAGTTGAAGCCGCCGTTGGTCTCAAACCACGTCTTGCCGTCGGTCACACGGCTCACAGCCTTGCTCTTCATGTCCATCACCATGAGGCTGAAGCGGTCCTCGATAAAGGCCAGCCGCTTGCCATCGGGGCTGAATTGGGGCATGGTGCGTTCCACAGTGGTGCTGGGCAGCAGCACTTCTTCCTTGATGAGCGTGGCATTGGGGAAATTGGGGTCATCGTCGCGCTCGATGGTGGCCTTGATGAGTTGCCAGTTGCCATTGCGCTCACTGGCATAGACCAGCGTGCGGTTGTCGTCGCCCCAAGTCACCCAATTCTCGGCCTGGGGGGTCTCGGTGATGCGTTTGGTGGTGCCGTATTCCACACTGGTGACAAACACCTCGCCACGAACCACCAGGGCCACCTGCTTGCCATCGGGGCTCACAGCGGCATCGGTGGCTCCCTTGGTGAACGTCAGGCGCGACACTTGGTCGCTGTCATCGTGGAACAGGTCGATGGCCACCTTGTGCGGCTTGCCGCCGCCGGCTTGGGTGTAAAGTTCTCCGTCCTGGGTATAGCAGAGCGTGCCGTCGCGGGCTATCGACAGGAAACGGACGGGGTTGTTCTTGAAATTGGTGACTGCTTTCAGCGCTTGGGGATTGTTGACGGGGAACTGGTACACATTCATCGATCCGCCGTTACGCTCGCTCAGGATGTAGGCAGTGGTGCCATCGGCGCTCAGCACAGGATTGCGGTCTTCGCCGGCATGGGCGGTGAGGTTGGTGTGCTGGCCCGTGGCCACATCATAGCGCCACACGTCGCGCGTCACGCTGCTGGTGTGGTGCTTGCGCCACTCATCTTCCATGCCTTTGCGGTCCTGATAGAGGAAAAACTTGCCTTTTGCATCCCAACTCACATACTCTGCCGGTGTTCCAAGCACGCGGGTGGTGCGTCCGCCTTCCACCGGCACCTTGTAGAGTTCGGTGAGCCGTGCGGTGGGGAACAAGACACTACTGGCGGCATCCTGGATGGCGGCAGAAAAATAGACGTATTTTCCGTCGGGGCTGAAAGCCCAAGGAGTCTCTCCGGCGCTGTTGTAGGTCAGTTGCTTGGGTTGCCCGCCAGTGGCAGGCATGACAAACACGTCCATGTTGCCCTTGCGGTCGCTGGCGAATGCGATTTGCTTGCCGTCGGGCGACCACACAGGGTGGTTGTCGTAGGACGGCTGACTGGTGAGTTGCACGGCGTTGCCGCCACCGCTCGACACACGGTACAGGTCGCCTTTGTAGGTGAAAACGATTTGGGATCCGTCGGGCGAGATCATCGCGTCGCGCATCCACAGGGGGGTGACTGCACTCGTTGCCAGGGTGGCAAACAACATCATTGTGGCAAATAAAGCAATATTTTTTCTCATGATTCTTAGTTTTTGGCAAAGATACGAAATAATTGGTGATTGGCAAAGTGTGTGCGCGTAACGCATGTGCGCGACGGGTCAGTCAGGCTCTCACGATTGCCGTCACGGCAAGGCATTGATGCTCTCGCGCTTGCGAATGAAGAAATTGTTGTTCTTCTCTATCAGTCGGTACTCACTGTGATTGCCCCAAGGGGCCGGCTCGTCGCGAATCTCCATGTCCTCGCCCGTGTCGTTGGCCACATAGGGGGCAATCATTGCTTGCCATGCGAGGATGCGCGCTGTGCTGCGATCCACGTGCAGCAGGTCGTTGACAGGGCTGACCAGTTGCTTGAGGTAGTTGACATAGATTTCCCTCCACTCGTCATACTCCAGAATGCGCTTGATCAGCGGGATGTCGTTTCGTCCCCATTCCAGCGGGTTTTGCCGCCCGGAGTCGCTCTGGTTGCCGCACTGGAGCGAGGTGCCCAGTGTGTTGTCGTAGTCGTAGGGGATGAGGTAAAACTTGTAGTCGTACAGGTCGGTGCTGTCGAAGTACAGATAGTAATTGTTGCCATTGTTCCAGTAGTCGTCCCACATGCCTACGGCCACGTTCACAGCATAGGTTTTCAACAGCAAGTCCACATCGCACACCTGCTGAATCCAGTTGTGGAAACTGTCGCGCCCCTTGCCATTGAGTTTGAGCATGAAATCGACCAATTGCGCCTTGGCGTCCTCAAAACTGGCGTTGTCGGTTTTCAGTTCGTAGGTGTGTATGTTGTCGCTGTTGTCGTCCCACCACATGTCGGCGCCATAGGGATTGGTCAGACTGGCCATTCCATTCACGTATTTGCACTTCCACAGGTTGCCTTTGTCACTTTTGAATTGGGTGGAATCCATTCGTTGCTTGACGTACCGCTCGTCCACGTGCTCAATCATCTCATACACACCGTAGTAGGTTTCCTCGGGCTCGCCTTCCACCTGTAGCCAGAGCCGGCAGTAATGGTCGCGCGGCGCCGTCCACACGCCAAAGTCCCGGAACAGGTTGTAACAGTACAACTCGCGCACATAGGCTGGGTCGTCCTTGAACCACTTGAGGTGCAATTTGCGTACGCCTTGCAACTCATGGTTGGCGTCTTTCACATATTTCCGCAGGTTCACCCCGAAGTGCACATGTTGCTTTCGCCCACCCACTTGGGGCCGTCGGCGTGACGTGTTGCCCTTGAGGCGCAGACCGATGTTGTCGATCACGGTGTACTCATTGTCGTGGACAAAAACGAAATCACTTGCCTTGACATATTGCCGGGTGCGAGGGTTGGCATCGTAGAGGTTGAGCAGGTTTTGCCACTCGTCTTGGCTGATGTGAATGTGTATCTCGGGCAGCACCGTGGGGTCCCACACGTAGTCATAGCCCGTGGGAGCGGGTGTGACGGGTTGTTCTTCGCTCAGGATGATGCTCACCAGTCGCGTCACGTCGGCCACGCCCACCTCTCCGTCGCCGTTCACATCGGCCCTTGCCAGTGTGGGTTCGTCCACATCGGCGCCATTGCTACTCACGATGCTCACCAACAGGGTGACATCGGGCACACCCACCTCTCCGTCGCCGTTCACATCGCCAATGGGTGCGGCTATCATCACCACCGCCCACAGCGTCATCCATATGCTGGCCGCTATCCGTTTCATCTTGCTGGTTTCGCCCACAAAGATAGTGCAATGCAATCGCAATAACAAATGGTTGCTCCTTTTTTGCTCCCAACAATCTCGCACCATCGGCCTTGCAAAGAGG
>CACZNP010000179.1 GCA_902782545.1 uncultured Bacteroidales bacterium | reverse complement strand
TCCAAGATTTGTACCGGTTTTTCAAACTATTCTCACGACGACGTGAGTTTCGCCCTGTTTTCGGTTCAAAGATGGATTTCCTGCAGGCTCCATTTCTTGCTGAGTATCTCAACGGAAAGGATAATGTCGCCTTTATCGCTGAGTTTTACCTGAAAAACGGTTTCTATTCCGATGCCATTTCCGGTTTCAATCATTTGTTGAACATTGAGAATGAGATTAATCCCGTGGTATTCCAGAAAAAGGGTTTTGCCTATCAGTGTTCCGGACAGATCAAGCAAGCCATCAAATGGTACAAGCGTTACGAACTTGCCGATGAAAATGATTTGTGGACAATCCGTCATTTGGCGGCTTGTTACCGGCAGGCAGGAAATTTGGACAAGGCCATACACTACTATACACAAGCAATGGAACTTGCTCCAAGCAATGTGGCCGGAATTCTCAACTTGGGCCATACCTATCTCGAGGCCGACCGTCTGGATGAAGCCATGCAATGCTATCTCAAGGCCGACTTCATGCCCGCGGCCAAACACCGGGCTTGGCGACCCATTGCGTGGTGCAGTTTCCTGATGGGTAACCATGAGCGAAGCATCAGTTATTATAATAAGGTGTTGACCGAGGACTCTCCCACCGCGCAAGATCACTTGAACCTGGGTCACGCGCTCCTGTGCCATGGCGAGCCTCAAGCAGCCATCGAGCAATATGCCGCTGCCCTTGATGCCCTCAATGGCGACAGAAAACAATTCAACCAAATGTTCGATGCCGATGTGAAACACTTGACTGAGCAAGGAGTTGTACGTGCAGATATCTCACTCTATCACGACGCGGCAATGCGTCACAACGACAAACAATGATGATGAAACAACAAGACAACATTTTCATGTCCCCATTCAAAGGAATTCATGGGTTAATTCCTTTTCAACACATCTCCAAAGAAGATTATGAGCCTGCCATCGTCAGCGCTATCGCCGAACATGACCGCGAAATCGACGCCATAGTTGCACAACAGGAACACCCATCGTTCAAAAACACCATTGTGGCTTTGGAAAAATCCGGTCAAGCGCTGGGTCGAGTCTTGGGAGTGTTTTATCCGATGCTTTCGGCGGATGCCGATGAGAGCATGATTGATATTTCAAACCGAATGGCGCCATTGCTCTCGGAGCATTCCAACAATGTGATGCTCAACCGTGAATTGTGGCATCGCATCAAGGCCGTGAAAGACAGCGACGAACGCAACCTGCTTGATGCCGAGGATGCCATGCTGCTCAAGCGCACGGTAGAGGCTTTTGTGCGTGCTGGGGCATCACTTGACGATGAGTCACGTGAACAATACCGCGATCTCACCCGTCGCCTGACAGAACTCACTTTGCGCTTCGAGCAAAACGTGCTTCGTGAAACGGCCCGCGGCGAAATGTGGCTCAACGCCAGCGAACTTGACGGACTGCCGCAATCGGCCATTGACGCTGCAGCAATGCAAGCCAAAAGCAAAGGACGTGACGATGAGTATCTCATCACTTTGCAAGCACCCAGTTATGGTCCGTTCATGAAATACTCTTCACGCAGAGATTTGCGCGAACGAATCTATAAGATGTACAACACCCGATGCACGTCGGGCGAAGACAGCAATATGGACATTTTGAGAGAAATTGCCAATACGCGGCTCGCAATTGCCCGTTTGTTGGGTTATCCGTCATTTGCCGAATACCGGCTGGTCACCACCATGGCCGAACGGAAAGAAAATGTACTCGATATGCTCAATCGTCTGCGACTGGCCTATTCCCCTGTTCAGCAATCCGACATGGAGCAACTCAAGCATTTTGCTTGTCAAATCGAGGGACATCAAGTCGACATCAAACCGTGGGATTATGCTTACTATTCCAACAAATTGCGAGAGAGCCTGTTCAATATTGATGACGAGAGGCTAAAACCCTATTTTGAGTTGAGCCGTGTCATCGAGGGTGTCTTTGGGCTTGCCACAAGGCTTTACGGCTTGCACTTCATTCCTTGTGATGATGCTCCGGTCTATCATCCAGAGGTAAAGGTGTACGATGTGACCGATGCCGATGGCCTGTACATGGGCACATTGTATACCGACTTTTTCCCACGCGACACCAAGCAGGGCGGTGCGTGGATGACCAACTTCAGAGAGCAATATGGCGATGTTCGTCCGCTGGTGTCATTGTGCATGAACTTCACGCGCCCCACTGCCGACAAGCCCTCGCTGCTCACCTTTGGCGAGGTACGCACGTTTATGCATGAGTTTGGGCATGGGCTGCACAGCCTTTTGTCAAAGACCCGCTATGAGTCTCTGTCGGGGACCAATGTTTACCGCGACTTTGTAGAGATGCCCTCCCAGTTCAATGAGAACTTCATTTATGAGCGAGAGTTCCTCGACAGTTTTGCACGTCATTACATCACCGGGGAACCTGTGCCGCAAGAACTCATCGACAATCTCATTGCTGCGGCCCAATTCCAGGCTGCTTATGGCTGTATCCGTCAGTTGGGATTTGGTTTTCTGGATATGGCTTGGCACACCATCACCGAGCCTTTTGAGGGAGATGTGTTGCAGTTTGAACATGAAGCCATGTCTCAAGTCCAGGTGTTTGAACCTGTACCAGGATGCGCAATGTCACCTCAGTTCACGCATATTTTCTCAGGTGGATATGCAGCAGGCTATTACGGCTACAAGTGGGCCGAGGTTCTCGATGCCGATGCTTTTGAGAAATTCAAACAAGATGGCGTGTTCAACACCGACACCGCACACTTGTTGCGCGACACCATTCTCTCGCGTGGTGGCACTGCCCACCCCATGACCCTGTATCGCAACTTCCGCGGCCAAGAGCCCACCATTGATGCGCTCATGCGCCGTGACGGAATCACACTGTCATAGTTGCCGTTTTATATATTCCACTGTACATTTTTCAAAGGACGGTCGGTGCAAGCGTGCAACTCCTGCCGATATCAAATATCATGATTGGGCGAAAACTTTTTAACAAGAGCATCATTTTTTGAGAAATGATGATTTGTTATTGGCACGAATTCGCTATATTTGTGCTGAATTTGAGAAAGTCGGTTATGGACCATCTGGATAAACAGACACTGCTCGACGTGAGATACCTGCGCATGGCGCAGATTTGGTCGGAGAATTCCTACTGCAAGCGTCGCCGTGTGGGTGCGTTGATAGTCAAGAACAAGATGATTATCAGCGATGGCTACAACGGCACGCCAGTGGGCTTTGAGAACATTTGCGAGGACGACGATGAGCACACCAAAGCCTATGTGCTGCATGCCGAGGCCAATGCCATCACCAAGGTGGCACAGAGCCACAACAGCAGTAAGGGTGCAACGCTATATGTTACCACATCGCCTTGCATCGAGTGCGCCAAACTCATCATTCAGTCGGGTATTACCAGGGTCGTTTTTTCGGAGTTTTACCGCATCACCGATGGCGTTGACTTGCTCACACGCGCCGGTGTGCAATGTGTTCAAATGGAAAACGTGGATGGCGAGTACCAAATCAGGGAATTCTAAAGACTGTTTCAGTTACATTTAGTTATTGGCAATGAAGTCATCACCCAAATCCTCGTTCTTGTGGTTGCCGCTTGCAATGGCGGTGGCGGTTGTTGTGGGCATTTTCATCGGCAATCGTTTCTCGAGCCGCAAGTATGCCGTGGACAACGACCGCAAACTCAACACAATCCTCAACCTCATTGCCGATGACTATGTGGACACAACCAACATCAACGAACTCATAGAACTGTCCATTCCTGAAATATTGAGCAACCTTGATCCGCATACCACCTA
>CACZNP010000178.1 GCA_902782545.1 uncultured Bacteroidales bacterium | reverse complement strand
GGTCATCTTGTAGTAACCGGGCTCCACAATCTTACCGGCTTGCGGGCTGTCGGTGGTGAGGCTGCCGCTGAGTGACTCATCGCCGTCGATGGCAACGCCCAGCACACCCGTCTCGCCCTCGTTCCAGAAGCCATCGGGATCGTCGTAGTTGTTCTTGGGGATAATCTTCCAGTAGGAGTTCTCATAAGGATTCTCGAAGGTGATGGTGAACACGGGGTTGGCGTAGACATCTTCGCCATCGTGGTTGAAGGCAAAGGAGTGGTTCACATCCCAGCCACCGCCTTGTCCCTCTTCCTTGAACATGTCGCCGGTGAGGTAATAACCCTCAGCGATGAAGGGAGCGGTGAGTGTGATATTGGCCTGAGCCGTACCATTGTTCTTGACCGATTGTCCCTCAATCAAGGTGTAACCGGTAACGTCCATCTCGATGCTGCGGGTCTCGGGTTTCTTGCCAAAGAGTGCAATCACAGCGGCCTTGAGGTCGGCAGCCGAAACCATACCTTTGGCATCGGCATTGATGGCCTGGCTGGCCGTCTTGTCGGCATTGTAGAGTGTTGCCACAAAGGTGTTCACTGCATCGTCCTGAGCCGTGATGGTGGGGACAAAGAGTTGCACCGAGTCGCTCGAGAGTTCAGCGTAATCAATGTCGGCAGCGTTGGCGATGGAAAAGCCCACAGCCTTGCTGGTCTCGCTGTTGCTCTGGGGGTCGGCCCAGTTCTTGAAATCTTCGGTACAGCTTGCCATGAGCAGTGCTATACCCAGCATATATAATACTTTTTTCATATTGTTACTTTGTCTTTTAGGCCTCCGGGGGGCATGGTTCCATGCCCCCACAGCGACCGTTCATGAAATTATTTCTCGATGAAGTAGTAAACGCCTGAGATGTCGTTGAAGAAGATATCGAAGGTGCCTGCCTTGACAGGAATGTCGGGACCGCCTTGGGTACCGATTCCCAACGGGAACTCATCACTACCCCAGTTCACATCCCAGTTACCATTGGCAGCGAACTTGAGTTTGGTTGCTTCAGCATAGGTGACACCGGTCAGGAACCACTGGTGCACTTCGCCCAATTGTCTCATTGGGTTCATAAGGTTGCCCGTGGGATCCCAATCTTGGTATGCACCCGGCATGGCAATCTGAGTCATCGTCTTCACAACACCGTCCAACTTCGTGATGGTGAACTTCTGGGCCTTGGTATCGACCGTGATGGTGTAGTAGCCCTCTTCGCTGATACCCACGTTGTGGTTCTCGCCATCCTCATCGGTGATGTAGTCGGGCAGGTTCTCACCATTGGTGTAGTTCATCTGGGTGTTCCAGTCGCCAGGAGTCAAGACGAACTTGAACTGAGCGCCTTGGACGAAGTGGCCAGTGTACTCCAGCGTGCCATAACCGGTAGCCTTGTCAAACTCGGCACCCACCTTGGGCAGGAGCGGCACGAGGCCACTACCAATCTTGTCGGGACCGTTCTGCCAGCCTTCATTGTTGGCGTTGACAAAATTGCTGCCCACCAGGTACCAGAGCACGATGGGAGCGTCGGAGAGTTCCACATAGTAAGGCGCCACGGTGACTTGCACACCGTTGGAGTAGATCTTGCTGGTGCCCTTGGTCACAGCCGATGCGCGAACAAAGAAAGTAACCTGCTCGGGCACATCGGTCTCGCTCCATTTGTAGAAGTTCTCAAGAGCAGTGGCAATCTCGGTGGCCGGCACTTGGGCCTGGCAAGTATGGTAATAGTCGGACAGCACAGCATAGTTGGGCATGGTCTCGCCGGTTTCATCGGCAAGTGCTTCTTCCACGCTGACAGTGTAATTGCCATCTTTGGAGATTTCCAGTTGATACTCGGTGGCTGCGGGGAAGCCGTAGTCGGGCTGCGACCAGGTGAAATTCACCGTCTTGGAGGTCGCCAAGTCAATTCCTGCGCTGGCATAGGCCGGTGTGTTCAGTGTGAACGTCGACGGCTTGAGCAGCGTGGGGTTGGAATCGTTGTCATCGCTGCAGGCGGTGAGCATGAGCACGCCGCAAGCAAGCAGTAAAGTTGACTTAAATATATTTTTCATGATTTGTCTATTCTCTGTTAAAGTGTAAAACGGACAATTAACGTGCATAACCGGGGTTCTGGACCAGATTGGGGTTGGTGTTCAGGTCGTTGGTGGGAATGGCGAAGATGTTGCGGGTCACGTCAAAGTTACGTCCTGCAGCCACGCCACCCTTCCAAGGCCAGGTGTAGCCCGTGTTGCCACCAAACTTGCCAAAACGGATCAGGTCCACGCGGCGGCGGCCCTCGAAGTAGAACTCACGTCCCCACTCGTCGAGGATTTGGTCGAGCGAGCAACTGGTGAACGGCTCGGCGTTGGCACGCACGCGCAGTTCATTGATGGCTGCCAAAGCATCGGCGGGAGCACCGGCTCCACCAGCCAAGCGGGTCTTGGCCTCGGCATAGGTCAGATAGGCCTCGGCTTTACGGAACAAGAAGGTGTCCATGTCGGGGAATGTACCATCGCTGGTAGCGCTGCCGTCGGTGGTGATGTTGTTGAACTTGGCAACAGCATATCCATTCTTGAACGGGCTCACTTCGGTGGGCTCCAGTGTGCGGCCGATGCTGTTGAACAGCGCGCGGTCGTCACCGGCCATCATGGGCATGTCGTAGGAAGCCATTTCGGGAGCATCGTCATTGGGGAAGAACAAGCGCACCAGGTTGGGCAGAGCGCGGTTACCGCCCCATGCTTGTCCGCTCACTCCATTGACCGAGCGTTTGCTCTCATCGGGGAACCACTCATCAAACATCAGGTCGTGCATGTCGCTATCGTGTGTGGAAGCGATCAGGTAGAGCGACACACCCCAAGAGGTGGTCTTTTGACCATCTTGCAGGATGGGGAAGATGGCTTCATAGGCAGCATCGGTGCGGTCGTTGTCGCCCATGAACAGAGCCTGATAGGCGCTGAACTCCCAGTCGCTGACGTTTTCCATGGTGTTGTCATCCTCGTCGGTGTAGACCACCTTCACATTCGGAGTGACAACGCGGTGCATATCGTCGCCCATGAACAGTCTGTAGGGCGAGTCAATGACCTTCTTGGCGTAATCGGCAGCCAGTTGCCACTGGGGCTCGCCGATGTAGACCTGTGCGTTGAGGTACAAGCGGCTCAGCAGCAGCCAAGCGGCAGCCTTGTCCACGCGGCCGTAGCGGGCATCACCCTTCTTGTGGGGCTGTGCATCGGCCAGGACATCTTCGCCCTCGCCCTCGCCAATGATGTCTTTGAGTTCACTTTCGATGTACGCATACACCTCGGCACGCGAGCGCTGCACGGGAGGCTCACTGGAGATAGAGGTGGCGAAGGGCACGTTTCCAAAGGCATCCATCAATAAATAATATTGGAAAGCGCGCAGGAAACGGATCTCGGCAGTCATCGTGCGGTCATGATCGCCAAAGTCCTTCACGTACTGGTTGCAATAGGAGATACCCACACACAGGCGGTAGTAGTAACCGGCCAGCATGGGGTGGCTGGCATCGTAAGTGTTGTAGCAGAACGAAGGAATACCCTCGTCGCCCCATCCACAAATGGCCTCGTCGGTGGTGAGTTCATTGGAGTTCCACATCTGACGATAAAGGCCGCTGGTACCACCGTCGATGTCGTCGACATCGCAGTCGCCATTGGCGCCACCGTTACCAGCAACACCAAAGTTTGCATAGCACTTGTTGAACAGTTGGTCGGCTTCCACCACGGTTTGTGTACCGGGGTCGATGGGCGACACGTGGAGGTCGTTCACACAAGAACTCATACCCATTGACAGTGCGAAAGCCACTGCCGGAGTGATATATTTAAGAATCTTATTCATTGTTGTTTCTGAATTTTATTAGGATTAGAAGTTCAAGCTCAAACCAAGGATGAAGGAGATGGGACGGGGGTAGATGTTGTTGTCGATACCCCAGAACAACTCGGGATCAATACCTTTG